>DATLYJ010000119.1 GCA_035574915.1 Dehalococcoidia bacterium
ACCGCAAGCAGCTCGCGAACGCCACGGCGCAGTACGGCGTCGCGCGCCTGGAGGATCTGACCTTCCAGCAGGCGTCGGCGCTGATCACCGCGCTCAGCACGGCGCCCCGCACGACCGCTCGCACCACCGCCTACGTGGCCCGCTAGCCGCCAGCGCCGACTGTGCTGGCCAGGCGAGCCACGTCAGGCCAGCACGGTCAACTGTGAGGACTGACCGTGACCACATCTGGAGTACTCGGCCACGGCCTCCCCGAGAGCAAGCTGCCGCCATTTGCTCAGGCTGCACTCACCGCACTCCGCCAGCCATTCCCGATGGCGGCGGTGCGCGTGCGACCGGGAGCGACCGAGGGGGATGTCCCCGAGGCGCGCGCGCTTATCTACGCCGAGTGGTGGACCGGCTACGTCCCGCGGCTCCAACGGGAGTTGGGGGCGCACAACTGGTCGATCACCCTGGAAGGCTGGTCGTCGAACAAGGTCTTCGCGCGCCTGCGGGCGTTCGGTGGCCTGATTGACCACACCGCCAGCGGCGAAAGCGACGTCGGCGAGGCCTACGAAGGAGCCTCGGCCGAGGCGCAGGCGAAGAAACGCGCCTGCGCGGAGGCGCTGGGCCTTGGCCTTTACTTCTACTTCCTGCCTCCGATCTACGGGAAGGTCGAGCGCCCTGGCGGGCGGCTCGTCTTCCCGTGCGCCGAGCAGGACCGCATCATCCGCACGCTCTATGCGGCCATCCCTGACATCTGGCCAGCGATGTGGGGTGACCACCCCCCGCCGCTCCAACTCGAGGACCTCGCGCCGCCAGGAGGGACCTACGTGCCCGTGCCAGAGGATGTCGTGCTCGCCACCGACGCGCAGCTCGGCTTTCTGGTGATGCTCGCGCAGGGCCACCCCAACCGGCGGCACGTGCAGACGCTCGGCGAGTTGGTTGGCGTGCCGCACCTGGCGGACGTGCGCGACCCCGCGTCGCTCCGTGGCGCGCGCCTCAGCGCCGACACCGCGGCGACGATCATCTCCGGCCTCCGAACGTCCTAGCATCCCTAGCGGGGCAGACAACGCTGCCCCGGGGGCGCGTGGTTGTTCGCCCCAGGAGGTTTCACGTGACCGCTCTCGCGCTCGATATGAGCCACCCGATCCCCTGCGACCCGCTCACGCCGTTCGACGTGCTGGGCGGCCCGCCCGTCGGCCTCGCGCTCGGCGAACCCATCGCCCTGGTGGTGGACGGCGGCGCCGTCACCATCACCCTGGACCAGAACCACATCGAGCAGGCCTACCTGCAGCTGGTGGGGCACTACCAGGGCGAGCAGCACAAGCCCACCCGCGACCGCGCGAAGAAGAGCCGCGACGCGCTCAAGAAGCGCGCGTGGCGCGTCGTCAGTCACGCGGAGGGAAGCCACGGCTCCGATGCGACCGACGCCAGCCTCGGCAGCGTCCTGCTCCTCCCCGGCAGCGGGTCGGACACTTACGCGGTGGACGACCAGGACTGCCGCGTGAAGGGCAAGCACGCGGCCAAGGGCGGCCCCATGTACTGCCCGGACTCGCTATTCTCCACCGTGCGGAAGGCGCACCGCGGCGACGGCGAGGTGTACCCGGTTGCCTGCTATCACACCCTCGCCCGCGAGATCCTGCGGATCGCGGTCGTGATTGCCACCAGGGAGGCCACCGCGCGAGCGGCGGCCGCCGCGGCGACGATCACCCCGCCCACCAGCCTCAAGCGCCCAACGGACGTGCTCGACACCGACTGCGCGCTCGTGAGGGTGGCGGCCCCCGACCTGTGGGCGGCCTGCTTCCTGATGCAGCGCGCGGGTAGGGCCGTGACGATCCGCGCGACCGCCGGCGACCTTACCCTCAGCTGCGGCAAGCGCCGCGTGACGCTGGAGGGGACGGGCGACGGCGCCGGCGCGGTCACGGTCGACGCCGAGACGTACGCGAGCCTGCTGCTCGCGCCGCTCAAGGAGCACGTCAAGGAGCTCGGCGCCGTCGAGGTCATCATCGACCTCTCCGGCGACGAGCCGGTGATCGCCTTCAGCGGCACGGACTTCGGCTGCATGGCTCCGGCCACGCGCCTCGCTCGCTAACACGTCCGCAACGACGACCGCCAGCCGGGACTCGGCTGGCGGCGCAAGGAGCATCACTGATGTTGCTTGGACAGAATGCGATCACCGGGGTGCCCGTCTCGCTGGTCTACAGCTACGAGACGGGCCTCGCGACGCTCACCATCCGCACCAGCCAGGGCGAGGTCGCGCTCTCCGCGAGCGGGGGCGTTGCCCTCAGCCTGATGCGGCGGGTGACGAAACGGACCACCGGGATCAGTGTCCAGTACGACCCGCATGACCCGACCACGATCGTCGCGTTCACGACGACGCCCTAGCCCGGCCTCGCCCGCGCGTTTTGGCGGGCGGATCGGCGGCGAGTGCCTCAACCTCAGCACGAGACACATAGCGCTTCGGGCTGCGTGCCGGACCGACCATATAGGCACGCAGCCGGCCAGCTTCAATGTCGCGGTGCAGCCGCTGCCACCCGGCCTGGTACCCCAGATCGGGGTACAGGATATCCTTCGCCTGCGCAGGCGTGATCGCGTCATGGGGGAGCTCCATTGCCCGGAAGCGCGCCGCCTCGATCAGATGGATCGGGCAGGGGTAGAGTGCATCGACGCTGAGGTCCGCGCCCAGTCCTACTAGCGCCGCGCGCGTGGCGCTCGCGAGCTCGCCTGCGTTCTGCGCTGGCACGAGCTGCGTCCCGCCCCCCGGCGCGTCCTCACATCGGACCACCCGCGGCTCGCCCGCGGTCACTGCGATGATGATGCTGCCTCGGTCCATCGGCGTCCTCGATTCTTCGTGTAATTCAACGTAGAATCGAGTGTACCAGCCGACCAGGCGCATGTCAAGCGCCAGTATTCGCGTAATTCAACTGCCGCCCCGGCGACACCTCTCGCCGGCGGCGGGAGGATCGTCGGGGTGCGCCCCTGAAAGGAGCACTCCGCTATGGCATCCGCCCCGCGCCTGACCGGCACGCTGCCGGTGCGCACCTTCGACCCCGAGCGCTTCGTCGGCACGGTCGTCAGCGATGGTCAGACGTCGCGCGTCTCGTGCATCGCCGCGAACCATAACGGCATCGGGCTGCTCGGCCTCGTCGGCTTCGACACGTCCGTGTCGGCCGCGCTCGCGAAGCTCAACCTCAAGGAGCAACTGTTCTTCACCCCGGCCGAGGGGCTGGAGTGGCGCACGACCCGCTGGATCTCGCGACGCTCGGGCACGTCCTACCGCCAGGTGGGGACGGCGCTCAGCATCAAGAATGGCGGCGAGCGCCCGACGTCGCTCCGCGAGAAGCACTACCTGTATATGCCCTCCTGCCTGGACATCGCGGACGGCATCCTCAACCCGCCGGACCTCCCCCCCGATCCCAAACCGGAGGGAGAAACCAGGCCAGGCGCCATCGGCATATCGCATCAGCCGATCACCAACCGCTTCCTCGTCGGCAACGCCGGCGAGGAGCTGCCAGCGCAGTCGGCGTTCGTGGGAACGCTCATGGCGCTCCGGGTTCCGTTCCTGCGCGCGCGCGACGACGGCTCGGTCAATGCCGCGCTGCTCGCCGACCGCAAGGAGCAGGAGGTCGCCTGGGCTGCCGAGCTGTGGAGCCGCGGCCTGGCCGCGAAGCTCATCGCCCCGCTGCCGAGCCTCGGCATCCGGGCGTGGGAGATCGACGGCGACCGCCGCAAGTGGATGCCCCTGATCACCCAGGGCATCAGTGAGAAGTGGCTCCCCTGGAGCCCCAACCCGGACTTCGTCACGGTCCCCGCCCCCGCCCCGTCCCTGCTCGTCACGCCGGACGCCCCGGTGTTGACGCTGGAGGACGACCGGCCGGCGGCCGGGGAGATCCGCGCGATGGCCGCCGACGCCCTCGCCCTCGCCACTGCCATCGCGGCGTAGCGGAGGCCCCACTCGCCTGTTTGCACCCTTTCCCGACCGGGGTACGGCGCCGCCGCCCCGGCTGGGGGAGCTGTGTGCCGCGCCCCGGTCTGCTTTGACTACCAAAGGAGACGTCACCGATGGCCAGCGGCACGCTGCGCAACCTTGCCGAGTCCGCCTTCGTGCGGACCCCACCCTCGGTCACCATCCGCGTCCTGCGGAACCTGCTCGCCCAGCGCCTCCCGTCGGGCGAGGTGATGCTGCCCCACGCCCTCGCGGGCGACGGGTACCCGATCACCGTCCTCGATCCGACGTGCGGCGAGGGCGACCTGCTGGAGCCGCTGGCCGCGTACGACACGGCGCGGCTGTTCGGCGTCGAGATCAGCGCCGAGCGCGCAGCCGAGAGCCGCAAGCGCCTGCCCGGCGCTGCCATCGTCACGACCGCGCTCGAGGCGACGCGCATCACGCCGCAGAGCCTCAGCCTGGTGCTGACCAACCCGCCCTACATGGTGGTGAACGGCCACCGCCTGGAGTACGCCGTCATCCGCGAGTCGGGCAAGGCGCTGCTCCCCGGCGGCATCATGGTCGCCATCATCCCGGCTCGCCAGTGGGACGGGACGATGGTCAACCACTGGGCGCGCAACTACGAGAACATCCGCGCTTGGCGCTTCGCCGACGGCGACCCGGAGACGGTCGAGGAGAGCTTCGCGCGCTTCACGCAGATCGTGGTGATCGGCGTGCGGCGCGAGCAGGAGCTCGAGAAACCGGACCCCGGCATCAAGGCCGCCATCGCCGGCTGGCGCTGGCGCATCCCCGACAGCGAGGAGGAGTCCCCGTGGGCCGGCGGCGTCGAGCTGCCCATCGTGCCGGACGCCCCGATCGCCGACCCGTACATCGTCCCGCCGAGCGGCGCGGCGCTGCCCGAGATCAAGGTCGTCAGGGCCGATGACTCGCAGCTGCTGCTCGCCCTCGACTCCTCTGGCGCGCACCTGAGCCAGGCGTGGCAGGCTGCTACGCAGTGGCAGGGCAGCGGCCGCGTGGACGCCCCGGTGATGCCCGCGACCGGCACCGCCCACCTCGCCGCCGACATCCTCACCGGATTGCTGGACGGTGATGTGGTCACCGGCCCGGACGGCCAGCCCTACATCTTCAACACCTTCGTGACGAGCGAGATGGCGCCGATCGAGGTGGACGAGGACCAGAAGGGCAAGGGGGTCGTCCGCATCCTTCAGCAGCAGGACAAGGCCGTGCTGACCGTGCTGAGCCTGGGGACGGGCGCGGTCAACACCTACACGGGTGTGGACGCTTTCGCATTCCTCAAGCCCTGGCTCCCGACGCTGGCGGTCCAGGTGCGAGCCAAGCGCCAGCCGGTCTACGACCTGCACGCCTTCGACTGGGAGATCGCGGTGATGGCGGAGATCGGCCTGGACAAGGCTCTCCCCGGCGCCGAGCTCCCCGGCCTGGCTGCGCCGCAGATCCACCGCAGCATCGCGATGCTGCGCGCCCTGGAGGTGCATCGCAAGGTCGCCATTCAGGGCGAAATGGGGACGGGTAAAACGCGGATGCTGACCGGCCTGATCGCCCTGTTCGCCAAGCGCTGGGCCTGTCGGCCCGAGGTGATCGCCCGCGCGCTGGCGCCGCACCACGACCGGATCGCGGCCTGCCGCGACGAGATCACGGCGCGGATGGAGCAAGACCGGGCGGCCGACGTGTCGGACCTGAAGGCCACCCTGCGCGGCCTCATTGCCGACCGCCAGGCGGTGCTCGACGGCTTCGCCGGCTTCACCGGCGCGAAGGCGCCGGCCTGGATCAAGGACCTCCAGAGCGCCTGGCGCAACAACCGCCACCTGAAGCTGCTGGGCATCACCCGGCCGCTCAAGGCGCTCCCGGTCGCCGTCGCCTCGCCCAAGCGCGTGACGACGGTCTGGGAGTACGAGATCGCCGCGGCCTACCCGGGCTGCGAGACCATCGTCATCGAGAGCCACCACGACGTCCGCCGCTGGCTGCGCCGCTGCACCGAGTCGGACGCCCTCGCCGTCGTCGCCATCTTCCCGCAGAGCCTGACCCGGCCGGGCCGCGTAGTGTGGAAGCCCGCGGTCCTGCAGAAGCAGGTCGAGGCGGAGAGTGTGGTGACGGAGGAGGCCAAGGCCGAGCACGCCCAGTGGGACACCGAGAAGGGCCGCTGGACATTCCCCGCGCCGGGCAAGGGCGGCGCCTACGACCCGGCGCTGCCGGTGCGTGAGCTGCTCGAGATGAAGCAGCGGGACAAGGTCGTCGGCTTCACCGACAAGCTGACCGGACGCACCATCACCGAGTGGCTCATCACCCCGAACTTCTTCTGCCCCGACTGCGGCAAGCTCGTCGAGGGCGAGCCACGCGGGCGCAAGAAGGAGCGGGAGGACACCGACGCCGCTGATGCCGCGGAGACGAAGGAGGAGACGCTGGAGCCTGTGACCAGCATCACCTACTTCGTCAAGCAGCAGCGCTCCTGCCGCCACTGCGACGCCCCGCTCTGGACGCGGGTCTGGACGCCGGCGACGGAGGCAAAGGCGGGCATGCCCACCTTCGGCATCTGGAGCGCGGCGGCGGGCCAACTCGCCGAGCAGGCGCGTGTGCGCGCGGTGATCGCCGAGACGGATAAGACCAAGAAGCGGCGCAAGCCGCGCAACCCCCAGCGCAT
Organism: Dehalococcoidia bacterium; assembly: GCA_035574915.1. NCBI lineage: Bacteria > Bacillati > Chloroflexota > Dehalococcoidia > Dehalococcoidia bacterium. The sequence continues at coordinate 6,582 of DATLYJ010000119.1, forward strand.
CACCACCTGCCCGGTGGAGCGACCCGAGGAGCAGTTCGAGGCCGAGATCACGCGCTACAATGCGAAGGATGCGGCCTGGGACGAGCTGACGGTCGGCGTCACCCTGTCGGACCCCATCGAGGACAGCTTCAGCCCGTACGAATGTGCGCCGTCTAACGCACGTTAGTATCCCCGGCCGAGCCGGGTAGAACTTGGAAGGACGTTCTAGGGACAATGCCTTCACCCAAGGCCGAAAGGCCGACGGAACACTAGCATGGCATTAACGCGAGCGGCGTCAGAAGACGCTGATGGCGCAGGCTCGCAAGTCCCGCGCGCTATGGTGAGAGCTAGACTGCTCGAACCCCAATGTCCTACGGTAAAGGGGCGACCCGCCGGTAGAGCGTCTGTACTCCGGCGCCATCATTTGCGGTGGTTGATACTCGTGATCACCGCAACTTCCGAATGATGGGGAAGCGGCCGACGAGGCCGCCACAGGACATGAGTGGGGCACCTACGACGCGCTAGCAACGTACTAACGTGACGGAATTCGGGATCGCCTACGGGGCGCGAGCCCTATGGCGACGGAGCCCCCATAGTAGTCAGCGGACGGGAAAGCCGTCTACACGGCGAAGGGGGGCAGGTGGCAACAGATTCCTGATAGCGGGAGGTACGCGAGATGCGGAACGCCGAAACGATATTGGGAATCATCCGAGAACGCGGCAAACAAGGGCTGCCGCTGGAGAACATCTATCGACTGCTCTACAACCGGGACCTGTACCTGCGTGCCTACGCCCGCTTGTATCGCAACGAGGGGGCAATGACACGCGGAGCCACCACGGAGACCGTGGATGGGATGTCTCTGGCGAAAATCGACAAGCTCATCGACGACGTTCGTCGTGAGCGGCATCGGTGGACGCCAGTACGGCGCGTCTACATCGAGAAGAAACGCTCGAAGAAGAAGCGCCCACTCGGACTTCCCACGTGGTCTGATAAGCTACTGCAAGAGGTGCTGCGCTCTCTTCTGGAGGCGTACTACGAGCCGCAGTTCAGCGACCACTCCCACGGCTTTCGGCCCAACCGCGGTTGTCACACGGCCTTGAGAGAGGTCGAACGACAGTGGACGGGCACACGGTGGTTTGTCGAAGGAGACATCGCTCAGTACTTCGACAGCATCGACCACGAGGTCCTGCTGGCGACACTGAGCGAAAAGATCCATGATAGTCGGTTTCTCCGGTTGATCCGGCACTTGCTCCAGGCAGGGTACGTCGAGCAGTGGGTCTACGGTAAGACACTCAGCGGTACGCCGCAGGGTGGAGTTATCAGCCCGCTTCTTGCGAACATCTACCTGGACAAGCTGGACACGTATGTCGAGCAGGTGCTCATCCCAGCCTACACGCGTGGCACGCTGCGGAGAGGTAACCCCGCGTACACACGAAACCGAAAGCAGGCGCGGAAAGCGCGGACTCTTGGCCAGAAGGATGTTGTCCGAGTGCTCCAGAAGGAGCTCCGGAAGCTACCCTCGAAGGACCCGAAGGATCCCGATTACCGCCGTCTGAAGTACGTTCGATACGCGGACGACTTTCTGCTGGGTTTCGCCGGACCTCGGGCCGAAGCCGAGGCGATTAAGGCACAGCTTGCGGAGTTTCTCCGGAAAACACTCCGGCTCGAACTCTCGGAGGCCAAGACCCTGATCACCCACGCCGTCACCAAGCCGGCGCGGTTTCTTGGCTACGACATCGTAGTGCAACACGCTGACGACCGTCTCTCTAGCGGAAGGCGGCATACCAACGGCAAAGTTGCGCTGCGAGTACCGGTGTCCGTTGTCAGAGAGCAGTGCGCACAGTACAAGGAATCCGGTAAGGTTACCCACCGACCGGAGCTGGTGAACAACGACGACTACACCATCGTCGCTGACTACCAGTACAAGTACCGTGGCTTCGTGCAGTACTACATGCTGGCCCAGAACGTCTCCAAACTTTGGAGTTTGACCTGGGCCATGCAGACGTCGCTCCTGAAGACGCTTGCGGACAAACACGGGACCAGCGTTCGCGCGCTGTACCGGAAGTACCGCAGCACCATCACGGCTGACTCAGGGGAAACCCTGGTCTGCCTGGAAGTCCGAAGGGAGCGCGGCGAAGGGAAACCTCCGCTGATTGCACGGTTTGGCGGCATAGCACTCAGACACGCGAAAGCCGCAACCCTTGATGACCGCCTGCCAGTGCCAATAGCAGGCTATCGCAGCGAGTTGCTGACACGGTTGCTTGCCGAGGAATGCGAGCTCTGCGGGTCGCGGGAGCACATCGAAGTGCACCACATCCGCAAGTTGGCGGACCTCAAACGGTATGGCAGGCGGGAACGACCGGCCTGGGTCACGCGCATGGTCGCAAGACGGCGCAAGACTCTGGTGGTCTGCCGGAGCTGTCACACGGCGATCCACGCCGGACGGCCCACACCACTCCGTTCTTCGGAACAAGCCACTTGAGAGCCGTGTGCGCTGAAAGGTGCACGCACGGTTCGGGGAGGGGCCGAGGGAAAAGGCCCGCGTGAGCGGGACCTCGCCAGCGGCCTACTCTACATCTGGTGCGCTTCTTCAAGGGCCTGGTCGCGCTGGCGATCGTGGACGAGAGCCACAACGCCCGCGGCAAGGACACCGACATCGCCGCCAGCATCCACGAGCTGCAGCATGCCTCGCAGTCCTACGTGTTCGCCTCCGGCACGCACTATGGCGGTTCGATCACGGACTTCTTCGCGTACTGGTTCCGCTTCGACCCCAGCTTCTGGCCGAAGCTGGGGCTGGGCTGGAACGACGTGGAGAAGGCCGTGGACCTGTACGGCGTCGTGCAAGAGGTGACGAAGGAGCACGAGTCCGACGCCCGCAAGGGCTCGGGCCGCGCGGATACCACGACCACCACCGTCGCCGCGCCGGGCATCTCGGCGCGCCTGCTGCCGCACCTGCTCGCCAAGATGGTCTTCATCGGGGTGCTCGACGTGGGGGCGTTCATGCCGCCGCGCGAAGAGATCCCCGAGGTCATCGACATGGCCGACCCGGAGCTGGAGCTGCGGTGTGAAGCGGCCCGCGCCGCCCACCAGGCGGTGCAGGAGACCCTCGTCTCGGCCGAGCAGGACGAGCGGGACATGTGTGACGACCCCACGGCGAGCACGGCGGAGATCCGCGCTGCGGCCGAGGCCGTGCGCGAGGCCCGCGAGGGCGTGACGGCGGCCGAGGCGGCGCTCAAGGCTGCGCAGGTGTACAAAGCCGAGCGCGACCTGAAGGGCGTGTACGCGGGAATCGAGGGCTCCCTGGAGCGCATGGCGCAGAAGCGCATCAGCGCGGCTATGCTCGCCAAGGGGACGCTGCCGCGCCTGTGGGCCGTGCAGCCCTTCGGCCCGGAGATCTCCGTCACGTCCACGAAGCGGAGCGACTGGGGCGACGTGATCGGCGTATCCACGCTGTTCACCACGCCGCGCCTGAGCCCAGACCACCTCTACCCCATGGAGCGGCGTCTACGCGAGATCGTCGGCGCCGAGCGGGAAGAGGGACGCACGGTGATGTGCTACTTCTTCCAGAACGACGAGCGGCCGATGGCCCCGCGCCTGGCGCATATTCTGTCGGACTTCAACCCCTGGACGCTCCCCAACTCGGTAGATCCCGAGGACCGGGAGGACGCGATCAAGGCGGCCGTCGCCTCCGGGCGGTCGGTCATCCTCGTGCCCTACACCCGCGTGGTCGAGGGCCTCAACCTCCAGGTGATCGACACCATCATCTGGTGGGAAATGGCGATGAACCTCTTCCACCTCGACCAGGCGTCGCGCCGCGCGTGGCGCCTGGGCAAGCGCGAGAAGGTGCGACTCTACTATTTGGTGTATCGGCACACGGTGGCGCACAAGAAGCTGCACAAGCTGGGAAGCCAGTCTGGTGCGGCCTCGCTGTTCGCCGGCGACACCCCGGACGGGGCGCTGGCGAAGAGCACCGGCGCGGACAAGACTACGCTGGCGCAGCTGTCGAGCGGCCTGGAGGAGACCGAGGAGGACCTGAAGGCGGCGTTCGACCGCCGCGGCAAGGAGTTGGCCGAGGCCCTGAAGAAGGGCCGCGAGTGGATCGGCGTCATCGACACGCTGCCGGAGCGGCTGCGGGCCTACCACCTCGCACGGGTGGCGCGCGCGGCGGCGGCCCCGGTCACGGACAGCCCGGCCGAGGCAGTCACGAGCGCGGCGGTTCCCGCC
>DATLYJ010000120.1 GCA_035574915.1 Dehalococcoidia bacterium
GGGCTCAGGAAGCGGTAGTGGACGCCGTCCACCTCACCCTCGCGCGGCGGCCGGTCCGTTGCCGTCACCGCGAAGTGCAGAGGCGCCTTCCAGGCAATCAGGAGGTCGCGGACGGAGTCCTTGCCGACTCCCGACGGTCCGGAGAGGATGAACAGCCTTGCCACGCGTCCGCCCGAAGCTCGCTAGTCCGGCAGCCCGGTCCCCGCCGCCGGCGTGCCGTCGTACTCGATGAAGGCCAGGGGCACCCCGCTCGTCGCCGAGCGGTGGACGCTGAATATCCGACCGCCTTGCACGGCAGGATGTACGTCGCCGGCCGGCAGCCCTTGCGCCTTCAGTCCCGCCTGCACGGCATCGATGCCCCGCACCTCGAACACGAAGCCTCCTACACGCCCCGGGCGCCTCTCCTGTGGCTGTGCGTCCGGCCGCGGCCCCGCCAGCTCCAGAATGCAACGACCGGCCTTCAGGAACGCCAGCCGCGTCGTCGTCGTGCGGTTCATCTCCCTGCGCGTGTGCAGGCCCAGATACATATCCCACTTCCGCGTCGCCTCGGCCAGGTCCGGCTGGCTTATGACGATGTGGTCGAAGCCCTTGATGTAAGGGTGCTCAGGGACCGGTTCGTAGGCCTGCGTCATCTCCACCAGCTCCACGCTCGGCCCGTCGAGGGCCTCGGGCGCGAGAAAGGCGAACTTGTAGTTCGGCAGGGCGCGCGGCTCCGCGCTCCGCAGAGGTACGCCCTTCGCCTGCAGCTCCGCCAGAGCCCCGGCGATGTCGTCCGTCTCCAGCGCCACGTGGTTCGACCCCTCCCACTGCTCGCGCGGCTGCTGCCGCACGGGCGCGTCCGCCGCCGGCTCAATCAGCTCGATGTGATTCTCGCCGGCGCACAGCATCGCCATCCGCGGCTGCTGGTAGACCACCGGCAGCCCCAGCCCGTCGCGGTATAGCTTCAGGGCCGCCTCAAGCTCGTTTACGTAGATGCCGATGTGGTGGACGCGGGTGATATTCATGGTTTCCGCAGAATACAGCGATCCGTGACTCCGAGCATGGGCCTTCGGTCCGGCTCGCGGCCGCCCTTACCGCAGCTGGTCCAGCGCCGCTTCCAGGTCGTCCGCGAGCGGCGCCTCGAACGACAGTGGCGCCCGCGTCACAGGATGCCGGAACTCCAGCCGCCAGGCATGCAGGAATTGGCGCCCGACCAGCTTCGACGGCTTCCCGTACACCGGATCGCCCGCCACCGGGTGCCCGATGGACGCCATGTGCACCCGGATCTGGTGCGTCCTGCCGGTGATCGGCGAAGCCTCGACGAGGGTGTAGCCGTCGAACCGTTCCCGCACCCGGTACAGGGTCTGCGCCTCCCTCGCGCCCGCCGCCCTGGAGCCCGCGGCTCGCACCATCATCCGCCGCCGGTTGTTCGGGTCCCGGCCGATCGGCGCATCGATCATGGCTTCGGGAGGCCAGAGGTCTCCCACTACTAGCGCCAGGTACGTCTTCTTCACCTCGCGTTCTTTGAGTTGCCGCGTGAGCCCGCGGTGCGCGGCGTCGTCCTTCGCCACGATGATCAGCCCCGACGTGTCCTTGTCCAGCCGGTGCACGATGCCAGGCCTCTGCACCCCTCCGATGCCAGGCAGGTCCGGACAGTGCGCCAGGAGCGCGTTTACCAGTGTCTGCCCCGAGTGTCCCGGACCGGGATGCACCGGCATGCCCGCCGGCTTGTCCACGACCAGAAGATGCGCGTCCTCGTAAACGATGCGCAGAGGTATGGCCTCGGGCTGAGGCGTCGCGCTCGCCGGCGGCGGTACGGTGACCTCGAACACCTCGCCGCCGCGCAGCTTTTCGCCGGGCTTCGTCCGCTGGCGGCCGGCTTCGCGTACGAAGCCCCTTTCGATGAGCCGTCGCGCCTGCGCTCGCGACAGGCCCGCGGCCCGCGACACCAGCACGTCCAGCCGCTCCCCGGGGCGATCGGCCGTTACCCGGACCTGCTCAGCCGCTCTCGCCACCGGAAGGCTTGTCCTCGCCGCGATGCCCCTCGCGCAGCACGAAGAAGCCCACGATGATCACCAGCCCGACCACGATCGACGAGTCGGCCACGTTGAAAGCGGGATAGTGCGGGAAGTGCACGAAGTCCGTGACCTCACCGAAGCGCAGGCGGTCCATGAGGTTGCCAATCGCCCCGCCGAGCTGCAGGCCCAGGGCCGCGCGCAGCAGGCCGTGCTCCAGCGGTGGGAACGCGTAGTAGAAGATGATCGCCCCCATGCCCAGAAAGGCCGTGATCGTCAGGAATACGCCCTGCCCCTGCAGGATGCCGAACGCTGCGCCCGTGTTCGTGACGTGCGTTATCTTTACGAGCCAGTCGTCGCTCGGCCACGACTCCCCTAACGACAGGTTGGCGCGGATAACAGACTTCGTGAGCTGATCGAACCCCAGCACCGCCGCCGCAATCAGAAAAAACGGCAGGTCGCGCTTCGCCCTGGCCACAAGCCAGCCGGAGCCGCCTTCACCGCCGCGGCGCTGCTCGATCCCCTGCTCCACTGAGGACATCAAGGCGAGTGTAGCATCCGGGAGCCGGGCTTTCGGACATTCTGGCATCGCGGAACAGGTGGCTTTCGCGCACTCCGGCCGTCATGCCGGGATGCGCGAATGCGCGAAAGCCCGAACCTGCTAGACTGGCGCCGGATTAAGTACTGCGGAGGTGGCGCAGGCGATGTCAATCTTCACGCGCAGGACTGCCGACCGGGAGAAGTGGGGCGACCGCCTTCCGCCCGGACAGAAAGACACCGGCGACGGCTGGCCCGTCCTCCACTACGGCGGCATTCCCCGCGTCGACACCGAAAGCTGGCGCTTCGAGGTCGGCGGCCTTGTCGAGGAGCCCCTCGTCTTCACCTGGCGGGAGTTCATGTCCCTGCCCCAGAGCCGCGTCCGCTCCGACATCCACTGCGTAACGGCGTGGAGCAAGTTCGACAACGACTGGGAGGGCGTGCTGTTCAAGGACGTCTTCGCCCACATAAAGCCGAAGGAGAACGCCAGGCACGTCATGGTGCACTCCTATGGCGGCTACACCACCAACGTCCCCCTTTCCGACCTCCTCCGCGACGACGTCATCTTCGCCCACAGCCACAACGGCCAGCCGCTGACCAAGGATCATGGCTGGCCCCTGCGTCTCGTCGTCCCGCACCTCTATTTCTGGAAGAGCGCCAAGTGGGTGCGCGGCCTCGTGTTCATGGACCAGGAAAAGCCCGGCTTCTGGGAGATGTACGGCTACCACATCCGCGGCGACCCCTGGAAGGAAGAGCGCTACTCCTAGCCCTCCGTCATAACGGGTCAGGCAGGGAGAGTCCGGCAGCTGAGGAGGCGGCTCCCGGGTGAGGAAGCCGCCCCTGGTCCGGCGTGCTGGCTGGCGCCTAGAACAACAACACGAGCAGCAGCACGATCAGCACCAGCGCCACAAGGCCGCCCGCGCCGTAGCCAGCGTATGCATGGCCGCTCTCCGACTTCAGCTTCCTCATTGGATGCACCTCCGGTTCTCAAGCGGCAGGCGCCGCCTCTTCGTCCCAGCTTGGCGGCGCCGGCGTAACGCGCCCACAACAGGGCCGCAACTGGCGTTTCAGTCGCAGCAAACACTACCGGCAACCGCCGCCGTCACCCGCCTGCTGCCGCGGCCGCGTTCCCGCTGCTGAAGGCTGGCGGCCGATTGCTGCTAAGATGGCGGTATCAGCGCCCCCCGGGGCAATCGGAGGACAGCGCCAACCGGGGCCTAGACCCCGACACGATGGACGCCGGCTTAGGCCTAATAGCTCTCATCCTGGCGGTTCTCGCGTTCGCCGTCGTCAACAGCGTCGAGATCGCGGTCGTCGCCGTGAACCGGCTCAGGGTCCGTCATCTCGCCGAGACCGGCAGCCTGCGGGCGAAGGCGTTGCTCGACCTCCACGAGCACCAGGAGCGCTTCTTCGCCGCCATCGTCTTCCTCCAGAACGTCTTCAGCTACGGTGCTGCCCTGGCCGGCGCGCTGGTGGCCAACGACTCCTTCGGCGCCCTGGGCGGCCTGGCCGCCTTCATCGTCGTCCCCTACGTCATCACCCAGTTCGGCGAGCTCACGCCAAAGGTCCTCGCCGCGGAAGCTCCGGAGGGCTTTGCCCTGGCCATCGCCCTGCCCGCAAGCGCCCTCACCCGCGTCCTCGGCCCCATCGTCTGGGCTCTGGGCATCATCCCCCGGCTCCTCTCGCGCTGGGTATTCGGCGTCCGGCTGGGAGCGGGCCCCTCCGTGACGGAAGCCGAACTGAGGATGCTCATCGGCATCGGCGCCGAGACCGGCTCTGTCGAGGAGGCCGAAGCTGAGCTCCTTGACCGGGTCTTCCACTTCGGCGACCGGCGCGTCCACGAGGTCATGGTCCCTCGTACCGAGGTCGTCTGGCTCGAAGCCGACGCAACCGTCGCCGACTTCTACCGCGTGTTCGCCCAGAGCCCCCACTCGCGCTTCCCGGTCTTCGAGGAGAGCCCGGACCACGTGGTCGGCGTCGTCGGCATCAAGGATGTCCTCCACGGCATCGCCGAGGGCCGCATGACCCCCGAGAGCCGCGTGCGGGAAGTCATGCGCCCGCCTTTCTTCGTGCCCGAGACCAAGCTCGTGGGCGAGCTCTTCCGCGAGATGCAGGCGAACCGCACCCAGCTCGCCGTTGCCGTAGACGAGTTCGGAGGCACCGCGGGCATCGTTACCCTGGAGCAGCTACTCGAAGAGATGGTCGGCAGAGTCGGCGACGAGCTCCGCCCGCCTGAGGTCGAGATCAAGCCGATCGACGCCGAGACGGTGCAGGTCGATGGCTCCCTGAGCATCGAAGAGGCCCGCGAGGAACTCGGACTCGACATCCCCGAAGGCGACTACGACACGATCGCTGGCTACGTCCTCAGCCTCCTCGGCCACATCCCGAGCGAAGGCGAATCGGTCCCCATCGACGGGCACCGGATCAAAGTCGTCGAAATGCGCGGCGCAAAGATCGAGCTCCTGCAGGTAACGCGAGCATGACCCGGGAGAGGGTTGCCGTCCGCTTCAGCCGCGATGCATCCCTCGCCAACGCATCTCAGACCGACATCCTCCAGGCATGGGCTGAAGCCCTGCGCGCCTCGCGCCTCCCCGTCGAGCTCACCACCGGGCGCTCACCGCGGCCCCGCTTTGCCCTCGCCGCGCACCTCCCCGCGGGCTATACCTCCGAGGCGGAATGGGCCGAAGTGAGCCTGAGCGAAGACGTCGAGCCATCTCGCGTCGTCGACGCCCTGGCATCCACGCTCCCGCCTTCGATGCGCCCTCTTGAGGCCCGCCGCATGAGCCCCGGCGAGCCCAGCCTACACGCGCAGCTCAAGTTCGCGGAGTATCGGGTTGTACTCGGCGCCCCTGCCCGTGCCGCCGACCTCGAAAGGAGGATCGACGACTTCTTCGCCCGCCGCTCCTTCGAGTGGGAGGAGTCGTTCGACGGGCGGGTCAAGCACTTCGACCTCCTGGCCCTTGTCGACGACCTCTGGGTCGAGCAGTCCGAGGGCGGCCTCGCCTTGGGACTGCGTCTCGACGCCTCCACAACCGGCACGGGCCGGCCCGATTCCGTCCTTGCCGGCCTCGGGCTTACCGACATCGCTTCGCGGCACCGCACGCGACTCATCTTCTCCTACCTGCCCGAAGCCGTGCTCCTCTGGCGGCGCATCGGCCGCTTTCTGAACGAACGGCCGGAGCGTTAGCGTGCAGGTCATCCTCGTCCGGCACGGCGAGACCGCCTCCAACCGCGACCGCCTCGCCCTGGGCCGAAAAGACGTCCCCCTCAACAGCCTCGGCCTCGCCCAGGCGGCGCGCCTGGGCAAGGCCATCGCCCTCGAGCGCGCGGCCGGCACAACCTTTGCTGCCGTCTACTCCAGCCCCCTCGTCCGCGCCCGTCAGACCGCAGAGGCGATCGCCACCGCGCTCGGCCTCGAAGTCACAGAAGCGCCTGAGCTCATCGAGATGGATGTCGGCGAGATGGACGGCCTCACGGGCGCCGAATTGCGCGAACGCCACCCCGAGTTCCTGCGTTCCTGGTGGGGCCCGGAGGCCGGCATCGTGAGGATGCCCGGCGGCGAGAGCCTCCAGGAAGTGCAGGACCGCGCCTGGCCCCTCATCGAGCTCGTCCGCGACACTTACCCAGCCGAGGCCGCCGTCATCGCTGTCTCCCACAACTTCGTCATACGCGCCCTCATCTGCCGCGCCCTCGGCATCGACCTCGCCGACTTCCGCCGCTTCGAGGTCGGCCTCGCATCCACCACCCGCCTGGAATTCCGCGGGCCGCGCACCCTCATCACCAACCTCAACGATGTCTGCCACCTCGCGGGCCTGGAGACAGAGCCCGAGTACTGGCCCCGAAAGTAGCCGGCGCGTCCCGCCGCTCGGCCCTACCGTCCTCCCGCTTGAGGCTGAGGTATGATCCCCCAAATGCAGGGGCGCCTGGGACGGTGGCTCAAGTTCCTCCTCGCGCTCGCCGTCAGCATCGCCTTCAGTGCCCTCTTCCTGCTCAGCACCGACCTCGGCGAAGTCGCCGATGCGCTGGCTAGCGCCGACTACCTCTACGTCGTCCCCGGCCTCGCCCTCTTCGTCGTCTCGGTGGTCGCCCGCGCCGTCCGCTGGCAGTACATGTTCCGCCCGCGCGACATCCCCTGGCCGGGGCTCCTGCCCTCGCTCCTCGTCGGCTACGCCGGCAACAACCTGCTACCTCTGCGCGCCGGCGAGCTCCTCCGTGCCCAGCACCTGGCCGACCGCGCCGCCGTCCCTCGCATGGTCACCTTCGGCACCTTCATCATGGAGCGCCTGTTCGACTTCATGGTGCTGTCCACCTTCGTGCTGTGGGGCGTGCTCCTCTCGGACGTTTCCGGCGCCTATCTCGGCCTCGCCCTGCTTCTCGCCGGCGGCACCGCCAGCGGCTTCGTCGTCGCGCTCGTGCTCGCGCGCCGCCCGGCGTTGCTCTCGAAGCTGACCGCGAGGCCGTGGCCGCTCGTGCCGGAACGCATCCGCCTCGAGCTTGGCTCGCTCACCGAGTCCTTCTTCTCCGGCTTCTCCTGCCTCACCAGCCTGCGGCGCTTCCTCATCGTCGCGTTGATGACCGCGGTAGCCTGGGGCTTCGAGCTGTCGATGTACTGGGTGGTCAGCGAAGCGTTCGCGCTGGGCGCCGGATTCATCACCATTGCCTTCGCTGGCGCCGCCGCCAACGTGGCCATGTCCGTGCCCTCGGCCCAGGGAGGTGTCGGCCCGTTCCAGTACTACGCCAGAGAGGCCCTGCTCCGCTTCGATGTCGCGGGGCCGGCCGCGGCCGCCTACGCCGTGGCCCTTCACATCTTCCTCGTGGCGCCCGTCAGCCTGGTCGGCCTCCTCGTCCTCTGGCGCTCCACCCTGCCATCGAGCGCCGCCAAGCCCGCCGTGGCGGAGGGGGCAGAGCAGCGCTGACCGGCGTGGCCCTTGCGCACCGTGGTATAAAGTGAATGACCGTTCCGTTTTTTCTCGCCCGCCGGGTGCAGGCAGAGGGTGTGTCGGATGCCGAAAGTCCTCCCCGCTTACCTCGAACAGCGACGTAAGCAGATTCTTGAGTCCGCCGCCGCCTGCTTCTTCGAGAAGGGCTTCCACCAGACCAGCATGCAGGACATCTGCGAACGGGCTGACCTCAGCCCCGGTGCTGTCTACCGCTACTTCCGCAGTAAAGACGACATCATCGCCGCCATCTGCGACGAGGCGAATCAGCAGGACCTGGCCCTCATAGAGGCGATCACCGCGGGCGGCGACGCGGTTGCCGTGCTGGAGGAGCTGGGCCGGACCTTCCTCAACAGCCTCACCGAGGAAGACGTCCGGGGCCACGTTGCCATGGTCGCGGAGGCGCCCCACAGCCCCCACATCCGCGCCACCGCCCGCCGCGGCGCCGAAGCAATCACTGCCGCCTTCGCGCGCTTCGTCGAGGAGGCGCAGGCCCGGGGCGAGGTCAACCCCGGCCTTGACCCTGAGGGCGTCGCCCAGGTGATGTGCGCCCTGTACCAGGGCTTCGTCGTCCAGCGCCAGGTCGACCCCGCGGCCGACCCCGTGCGCTTTTTCCGCGCCGTCATGACCATTTTCCGCGAGGGCTTCTTCACCCCGGATTCACTGAGCGGCCCGGCCTCGCGCCAGATTGTTAGCCAGGTCACAGATTGATTTGCTCCCCGCCCCGGGAAGTGGTTGCCATCCGGCGGCGCGCCTGCTAAAAAAGAGGGAGCATTCGTTTTTCTTGGCCCGATGCTTCGTCCTTGTCGAGATTCCGCTGGTTCGTTCGTCGCCTTGATCGCAGCCAGCTTCCGAAGGGAGACCTGAAATGGCACTCGGCACCGCCAAGCTTGCACGCGCCAGCGCCCGCCATCCTTGGCGCGTCGTCGTCCTCTGGGTCGCCGCCCTGGTGGGCTCTTTCGCCCTCATCGGCGCCCTCCTGCCCGGCGCGCTGACCAACGAGGCCGACGTCACTACCGACCTCGAGTCCGAGCGCGGCCAGAAGCTCATCGAGCAGCTCCGCGGGCCGTTCCGCGTCCACGAAGCGATCCTCGTCGAGTCGCAGACGCTCACCGTGGACGACCCTGCCTTCAAGGCCTACGTCGAACAGCTCCACGCGGGCATCGCCGCCCTTGGCCCCGAGATCGTCGAGCAATCCACCAGCTACTACATCAGCAACGACCCCTCCCTCGTCTCGACCGACCGGCGCACGACCCTCATCCCGCTGGTCATGGCCGGCGACATCGATGACGCCACCAAGAACATCAAGGACGTCCTCGCCGTCATCGAAAAGGCCAACGAGACCGACCGCTTCCACGTCTTCGCTTCCGGCTTTGCCAGCGTCAGCGAAGACTTCAACAAGGCCCTGGAAAAGGACCTGCAGCGCTCCGAGTTCGGCACCCTCCCCCTCGCCCTGATCATCCTGATCGCCGTCTTCGGCGCGGTCGTGGCCGCCTTCATCCCGCTGGGCCTCGCCTTCGCCGCGATCATCGCCGCCGTAGCCCTGACCGCCATCATCGGCCAGCAGTTCAAGTTCACCTTCTTCGTCACCAACATGATCCTGATGATGGGCCTGGCCGTCGGCATCGACTACTGCCTCTTCATCGTCTCGCGCTTCCGCGAGGAGCGCGCGCGCGGCCTCGACAAACTCGACGCCATCTCTGTCGCCGCCGGCACCGCCGGGCGCGCCGTGCTGTTCAGCGGCCTCACCGTCGTCGTCGCCCTGACCGGCCTGCTCATCGTCCCCCAGACGATCTTCCGCAGCCTCTCAGGCGGCGCCATCCTCGTGGTCCTCGCATCCGTGGCGGCGTCGCTGACGCTCCTGCCGGCGCTCCTCAGCCTGCTCGGCGACAGGGTCAACAGTCTCCGCATCCCCTTCGTCCAGAAGGCGCAGAAGGCTTTCGATGAGCTGGCGCCAGGCGGCTTCTGGGATCGCGTCGCCCACACGGTCATGGGCCGCCCGGTGATCAGCGTTGTCGCCGTCACTGGCCTCCTCGTGGCCGCCTCGGTCCCCTACACCGACATCGAACTGGGCTTCGCCGGCCTCAGCACGCTTCCAGATAGCTTCCCGTCGAAGCAGGGCTTCCTCCGCCTGCAGGAGAAGTTCGCCGGCGGCCAGGTCTACCCGGCCGAGGTCGTGATCCAGGGCGATGTGGATTCGCCCGCCGTCCAGGGCGGCATCGAGCGCCTCAAGGCCATCGTCGCCCGGGACCACGTGTTCGGCCCCTCCCAGCTGGAGAAGGACGCCAGCGGCGACCTGGGCGTGCTCTCGATCTCGCTCGCGGCCGACCCGAACGCCCGCCTTGCCACCGACGCCATCGAGCGGCTGCGGGAACAATACATCCCCCAGGCCTTTCAGGGCGTAGACGCCGAAGTCCTCGTCGCGGGCCTTGCCGCCGAGAACCTCGACGGCTACCAGATGACCGCCCACTACCTGCCGATCGTCGTCGCCTTCGTGCTCGGCCTCAGCTTCATCCTGCTCACGATGGTCTTCCGCTCCATCGTGGTGCCGGCGAAGGCCATCGTGATGAACCTGCTCTCGGTCGGGGCCGCCTACGGGCTAATAGTCCTCATCTTCCAGAAGGGATTCGCGAAGGACCTCCTCGGCTTCCAGCAGGTCGAGTCCATCGAAGCCTGGTTGCCGCTCTTCCTGTTCTCGATCCTCTTCGGCCTCTCGATGGACTACCACGTCTTCCTCCTCAGCCGCATCAAGGAGCGCTACGACCTGACCGGGGACAACACCGGCGCTGTCGCCTTCGGCCTGCGGTCTACTGGCCGCCTCATCACCGGCGCAGCCCTGATCATGGTCACCGTCTTCGGAGGCTTCGCCATCGGCGACCTGGTGATGTTCCAGCAGATGGGCTTCGGCCTGGGCGTCGCCGTGCTGGTCGACGCCACGGTCATCCGCAGCGTCCTGGTGCCCGCGTCCATGAAGCTGCTGGGGCGCTGGAACTGGTATCTGCCGCCCGTCCTGCAGTGGCTCCCCCACGTCGGCATCGAGGGTAGCCACGCGGCGCCTACCCGGGCCCTGGCCGCCGAGCCAACAACGGGCGGCGGCTAGCACCCCGGCACCCCGCAGGAAATGAGGCCTCCGCCAAGCGGAGGCCTCCTCCGTCTCCAGGGCCGGCGGCTGGCAGGGCCACGGCGCCTCTGGCCCGCGCGGGCGGCCGATACGCCCCAAAACAAAGGAAGCTCCTCTCATCGAGGAGCTTCGCTCACCCTGCCTGGAAGGCGTCTACTCGTCTCGGATTCGAGCCTTGATTTTGATCGCCAGCTGCGGGTTCGGTGGCAACCCGTGCGTCTTCGTGTGCTCCTGCATGAGGCT
>DATLYJ010000121.1 GCA_035574915.1 Dehalococcoidia bacterium
ACTACGGGCACGGGCGGGTCGTACCAACGCCAGCCGCAGGCAGGGCAGAGCTTGTGGGCGTGCCCAGAGGCGGCGCCGGCATCCGCCAGAAGCGCGCCGCATTGGCCGCAGTGCTTCATGCCTGAACGTTAGGGGACCTCCAACTCTCCGGCAAGGAGAGGGGGCGGGGAAACCCGCCCTCTCACGCGAACCACCTCGTGCGCATCGCCGATGGCCTTGGCATTGGCATCGAGCCGGAGGCGGCGGCGCGCCTGCGGGAGCTGCCCTTCCACGGCGAGGTCACGCCGAAGGAGGTCGGGAACGCGGTCAGCGGGGCTTCAGCGTAAGGCGTGGCACCGGCGCGGCTAGCGGCTCCTACTTGATCGCGATGGCATTGGGTGGGGAGCCGACGCCGCCGAGGATGTTCAGCGGCGCCGAAGTGAACATGAACTCGTAGACACCGTCAGCGGCACAGTCGGCCGCCAGCGCCTCGAGGTACCACAGCTCGCCGATGGGTATGCCGAGGAGGCCGATGAGGCGCTGGTGCAGGAAACCGCCCGTCTCGGGCGTGGGCGGCCAGGCCTCGAGCGAGGGGTGGTCCCCCGCGACGGCGGCGACGTGCAGGTCCCACAGGTACTCGGCCATGTCCTCGGTAGCGGCGATGCCCGGCGCGTGCAGGTTCTGGACGTTGGTGATAGCGAAGCGCTCCTGGGGCGACGCGTTCAGGTACCACTCCATCCAGCCGCTGCGGATCAGCAGCACGTCGCCCTGGCGGATCTCGACGCCCTGGGCCTGGCGCGCAGCCTCGAGCTCATCGACGCTGAACCGGCGCGCCTCGTTACCGGCGACGGGCGTGCCCTGCGAGGCAAGGTAGCGGGCCATGTCCAGCAGGACGCCGCGTGTCACCATGCCGCGGCGAGCCCAGTGCTCGATGCCGTTGCGAGTGCCCTCCCGGCCGGTGATCTGGTCAGCGGTCACTCCGTTGTAGAAGCCGTACTGGGGATGGCCGACATGGGTCAGGCCGTCCCACTGGGACGACGCCTGAGGGTAGAAGTTGTCGATGATGTCGTCGCGTCCGGCGCCCTGGCCCGTGATCGTGTGACGCAGGTTGCCGCGGCGAAAGAGCGCCGGGTTGGGCAACTCGAACTCCCAGTTCAGGGCGAAGGACTTGCCGGTCCTCACCAGCCGCGCCGCTTCGACCGCCTTCTCCGGCGTCATCAGGTTCACGCAGCCCACCTGGTCGTCGGTCCCGAAGACGCCCCAGGCGGAGCCGGGCGGCGCGCCCTCCCGCGCCAGAAGCTCTCTGTATGACGGAAGACGCTCAGGTACCGGCATGTGGCTTCTCCTGGTCCTCTGGGATGGCCCTCTGAATCAGGGCTTCGTCCTGCCGCTCGAGTATCGCCTCGACAGCTTGCTCTGGCGTCAGTGCTCGCGTGTCCAGCCAGAGACCTCGGCCCCGGCTGCCGAGGAAGCCCTCCTCCAGATATGCGAAACGCTCGGCGATGGAGACTCCGTGCTTCGCCCGGTGGCGGATGCTCTGCGGCCGGTCCCTGTCGCGCGCGATGGCGGCCTCCCTCCCCGGCGAAAGCACCACGAACCGCACTGAGAGGCCGGGGAGCTGCGACAGGTGGGCCGCCGGATTCTCGATGACGTAGTCGACGATGGCCGTAAACCCGGCCTCAGCGAACGAGCGCGCCAGGAGGCACTGGTTGCGGACACAAAGGCGTATCTGGCGCTTCGACTCGCCGGCCGGCTCGTCGCCGGGCCCGACTTTGCCGCGGACCACCCAGTCGTGAAGGAGGTCCCCTTCGATGTGGACGCTGCGGTCGAATCGCTCCGCCAGGAGCCGCGCCGTGGTGGACTTTCCCGAGCCGGGTATGCCGCTGATGAGCCAGACGTCAGCCGCCACGAAGACTCAGTCCTCCAGCCGTACGATGCCCTGGGTGCCGTCTACTGTCAGCATCATGCCGTCTCGGATCCGCCGCGTGGCTACGCGCACACCGGCGACGCAGGGGATGCCGTACTCCCGCGCCAGGATCGCGCAGTGCGAGAGCACTCCGCCCGAGTCGGCGACGATGGCTGCCGCGCGGGAGAAGAGGTGCGCCCAGGAGGGGGTCGTGAAGCGGCAGACGAGGATGTCGCCCGGCTGTAGCCTTTCGGCAGCCTCGACCGTCTCGGCGACGCAAGCCCTGCCGCTCGCGACGCCGGGGCTGGCAGCGTTGCCCTTGAGGAGGCGCTCGTCAGCGCTGCGCTCCGCGCCGAAGCCGGAGACCATGCGAACGCCAAACGGCAGCGCCACGGTCCCTGCCTGATCCGCGCCTCCTTCCGCTGGCGGAGGGGGTGGCATCCGGCCAATGGTCATCGGCGGCACGATGACGCGCCAGCGATCGCGGTCGCGGCGCCGCTCCGCCACCAGGGTGCGCCAGCCGGCCGGGTCTCCGGAGGAGAGGTCGTCCAGGCTCAGGTAGAAGATGTCGTTCTGGTCATCCAGCGCTCCGTCCCGGACAAGCGCCCTGCCCAGGGCCAACGCCGGCAGCCGCAGATAGCCGCTGAGGCTGAGCTGCCAGAGGGCGCGGCCTTCGCTCACGGGCACGAACTGTTTGGCTGTCCTCCACAGGGCATCGAACTCCGCCCGCTTCGCGCCCTCGAGCCGGGCGCGGATGCGCCGCAAGGCGGCACGCCGCCGGGCGATCACGGCGCGGGCCTTGAGACGCGGGTCTTCGATCCCTTCCCTCAGGATGCGAGCGACCTCCGTCAACGCGACCTGAGGCGCCTCTCGCCAGGGAGGCTCTGACAGCTCCCACCAGGTCGGGGTGCGCCAGCCGAAGCGATTGAGGTAGGTCCTCAGGGCCGCCAGCAGCTCTCGTCCAGCCGGTAAAGCTTCGAGCGCCGTCGGAAGCCTTTCCGGCGGAGACGACAGGAGCAACGAAGCGAGGCCAAGGTCCTCTGCCCGGCGGGCGACCTGCCACAGCGCGGCATCCGCCGCGAACGATGCGTTGTTGTAGCCCTGGATCGATTCACCGGCGAGCGCTACGCCCTCCGGCCCGAACTCCTTTTCGCAGAACTCGTACAGGTTTTGGACGCCCGCGGACATGGGCGCGGCGGCGCGAAGAGTCAGGGCGAAGGCGCGGCCGGCCCTGTCGATCGCCCGCCTCAGCGCCGCCTGGAGCTCGGCCGTGGACATCGCGTCGTAGTCCGTGGCCAGTATCTCGCGGCAGACCCGCCGTATCTGCGGCAGCCAGCGCCGCTGCCACAGGCGCGCTACCCGGGGCGCCTCCTCGGCCGCGCGCCTCTCAGCCGCCTGGGTCCTGGGATCGGTCGCGGCGTTCGGGTCGGGGGGCTGGAACCGCTGGTAGAAGTAGCCGTTCACGAACATCACGGGCGGGTCGTCAGGACTGGCGCCCCTGTCTTCGAAGACGCCGCTGCGCGCGAGTGCCACCGCGAACTCGATGGAGAGCGGCGTCAGCGGCCTGGGGCAGTGCATGCCGTCCCAGGCCCAGAGCTTCTCGGCGTCCTCGGGCCGGCGCCAGGCAACCGGAAACTCCCGCAGCTCCGCTGCGACCATGCTCCACCTCCCGGCCTTGGGCCGCAGTCTAGCATGCGCCCGTCCGCGGCCCAGACGTATCGGGCCTTCGCCCTTCCCGTCCGATGACGGGAGGGAGATGGGCGCAGGCACGGAGTGCGGTTTGACCGCGTTCACGGGCGCTACCTACACTCGGAGGAGCGAGGTAACTACAGAGATGATCGCATTGGGGTTCGGCGCGAAGCGGGTGCAGCAGATCGCGGTGGTGGAGATGGAGGGCACCATTGGGCCCCGGCTCAGGGCGGCCGACTACGCCAAGCTCCTCCGCTCTCTGGCCGAGAACGACCGCGTGCGCAGCGTCGTGCTCGATATCGACTCGCCGGGAGGCTCAGCCACGGCCTCGAACTTCCTCCATCTCTCGGTCCAGGCGCTCGCCCGCAAGAAGCCGGTAGTGGCCTTCATCCGCGGCACCGGCGCTTCGGGCGCCTATCTGTTCGCCTGTGCGGCCCAGAAGATCGTCGCCATCCCCAGCGCGCTCATCGGTTCGATTGGCGTCATCTCGATGCGGCCCCTGCTCTACGAGGCGATGGACCGCCTGAGCCTCAAGATGTCCGTGACCAAGTCGGACAAGTTCAAGGACATGGGCAGCATGTTCCGGCCGCCCACTCCGGAGGAGCAACAGAAGGAGCAGGAGCTGGTAGACGACCTCTACGAGCAGTTCCTGGAAGCCGTCATGGAAGGCCGGCACATGGACCGGGAGCAGGCGAGAGCCGTTGCTACGGGAGAGGTGTTCACGGCCCGCAAGGCGAAGGAGCTTGGCCTGGTCGATGAGCTGGGCGACCTCGAGCATGCCATCGACCTGGCCGCAGAGCTGGGCAAGACGCCTCGCAGGCCGGTGTGGGTGCGCCCCAGGCGGGGCCTGCGGGACATGCTCACGTCCCTGGCCGCCTCGTCCTTTGCCGCCGAGCTCGCCGGCCAGATCGAGGACCGCCTGCAGACGCGCGTCTATTATCAGCGCCTCTAGGTTCGGGCAATCGGGCATGCGGGCATTCCGGCAGGGTGCGGCCGCGCATCACTGTGGTGTCAGGGTTCGCAGCCGAGGCCGTCACCGTCCGGGTCCAGGCCTAACGGGTCAGGAGGCAGCACTACCATCCCGGCGTACAGCGGCTGACACCTGAAACTAGTCGGCTGGGGCGGCAGGCAGACTGTCGGATAGGCGTCCAGGCAGTGCTCCGGCCGTCTTTCTGGCCCGGGTATGACCCTTCGCGTGTCGATGAGCACTTTGCCCTGGACGGTCCGGACGGCAAAACGGTCGAGTCCTCGCTCGCACGTGCCGAAGCGGCAATAGCCCTCGAGATCGTAGGTCTGGCCGTGGCAGGGATTGCGGAACCAGCCCCTGGTCCCGAGAAACTCGAACTCAGGGCGCCAGGGCACGGTGCAGCCCTGGTGTGGGTCGCGCCAGGACAGGGCAATGAACCGCTCGCCGTCGAGCCGCACGAGCCAGAGCCGGCCTTGCGTTATCTGAACGGGTTCGCGGAGAGGGATGTCGTTGACCCGGCCGGCAGTGATCTCCCCTGAGAGCGCCTGTCCCGTCCGCCCGGCTGTCAGCGGCCCTGCGGACGCCGGCCACAGAAAGGCTACGCCGACGGCGGCCGCGAGCAGGAGGAATGTAGCGGCCGCGACAAGCAGCACCAGGCGCTCGGGAGCCGCGCGCGAACGAGCGGCCATCGCGACGGGATCATAGCTCGTTGTGAGCCGCCGCGGAAGGCCCTTACCATAGAGTCAGGCGCGTGGTAGCACCGCTCCGCAGTCTCGACCGTCCTGGGAGCAAGCATTGACATCGAACCTGGAAGGGCTGGCGCGCGTGCCGCAGCAAGAGCCAACGCTGGACGGCGTAAAGCGCGCGCTTGTCATCGCGGCCCACCCGGACGACGCCGACTTCGGCGCAGCCGGCACGGCGCACCTGTGGTCGCGACAGGGCTGGGAGTTCTATTACCTGGTCTGCACCGACGGCTCCAAGGGTTCGGACGACCCCTCGCTGACGCCGGCCGACCTCGTGCGCCTGCGCCGCGCGGAGCAGCGGGAGGCGGCGAAGTTTCTCGGCGTGAAGGACGTCTTCTTCCTCGACTATGTGGACGGCGAGCTCAGGCCGTCGCGCTCGTTTCTCGGCGACGTGGTTCGTCACATCCGCATGATCCGTCCCCACGCCGTGTTCACGCATGACCCCGAGGCAGTGATCGTGCGGGAGTCCTTCGTCAACCACTCAGACCACCGCGCAACCGGCCTGACGGCTGTCGACGCCGTCTATCCGGCGGCAAGGGATCGCCTCAACTTTCCGGAGCACATCGAGCAAGGGCTGCAGCCGCACAAGGTCAGCGAGATCTACATCTGGGGGTCCGAGAAGGCGACGTTTCAGGTAGACATCACGGATGTCATCGAGAAGAAAGCGCAGGCCTTGCTGCTCCACAAGACCCAGTTCCAGGAGGACTTCGTCCGAAGCGCCCTGAACATATGGCGGACGCCAGAAGGACGCTACATCGAGTCCTTCCGGCGCGTACAGATGTGGTTCTAGGACATGAGCGGCGAACCGGCAGGGCCGGGCGCGTCCTACTGCATCAATTGCGGCGCCCGGCTGGAGACGAGGGAGGCCTTCGGGAAGCAGCGCCTCGTCTGCCCCGACTGCGGCCATGTGCACTTCGATGACCCCAAGGTTGCCGTCGGCGTGGTAGTGGAGATGGACGGCGGCATTCTGCTGGCGCGCCGCAATCATGAGCCGCAAATCGGGCGCTGGTCCTTCCCCTCGGGCTTTGTCGACGCAGGGGAAGTGCTGGAGGAGGCGGCGGCGCGCGAGGTACAGGAGGAGACCGGCGTCGAGGTCACGATTGACCGCCTTCTCGGCGTGTACTCCGCCCGCGGTGAGCGCACGATTTTCGTCGCCTACGCCGGCCACGCCAGCGGCGGCCGCCTGGAGTGCGGCGACGAGTGCCTCGAGGTGGCCGTATTCCCGCCCGATGCCCTGCCGGAGCTGGCCTTCCCCCACGACGCGGCCATCCTCGACGCCTGGGCCAGGGGCCGGGCGTGAGACTGCGGGGCTGCCGGCTTTTTGCCACACTGGCAGCGGCTCTGGTACTGTCGCTGGCCTCCTGCCGTGACGGCGACGATGACCGACCGCCTCCGCCGCCGGCCGACAGCCCGACCGCGACCCAGGTAAGCCCGTCTCCCCTGCCGGCGGACACGCCCACGCCGCGGCCGCTCCCGGGCGTGGTCTTCCCGCCGGAGCAGGCACAGGTCCTGGAAGACCTCGTGCGCCGCACGGCGCAGCTGCGGAAGCTGGAGCCCCTTGCGCCGTTGCATATGCGTCTCATCGGGCGGGATGCCGCGGCGGACTATCTGGAGGGGACTCTGGATGAGGGCGACAAGGTAGCGTTGGCCCGCCGTCAAGAAGTCTACCGCCTCCTCGGCCTGATCCCGGACGACGCCGACTTGCTGCAACTCCAGATCTCGCTCCTGCGCGGCGCCGTGCTCGGCTTCTACGACCCTGACGTCAAGGCGCTCTTCGTCCTGCAGGACCTCGGGCTCACCTCGGTGGTCACCCGAACGACCATCGTGCACGAGATCGTGCATGCCCTGCAGGACCAGCACTATGACCTCAACGCCATCGACCTCCGTATCCGTGACGACTGGGACCGGTACATGGCGTTTACGGACGTAGTCGAGGGTGACGCCCGCGGCGTCGAGACCGAGTTCCTCAGCCCCGCCGCCGCCGCGAACCCGGCCGCCAACTGCAACGATGCCAGCTTCAACGTCAACACCCTCTCCAACATCCCGGTCGTGGTGCAGCGAGAGCTGCTGGCGCCCTACTCCGACGGACGTTGCCTCATCGCTAGCGTCGCCTCACGCCTGCCAGAGGGTGTGGACAGCATCTTCAAGGACCTTCCGCGCAGCACCGAGCAGGTGTTGCATCCTGAGAAGTATCTGGCGCGAGAGGAGCCGCGGCGCGTCGACTTGAGGCCGCTTGCCGCCGACCTTGGCTCGGGCTGGAGCGAGCGCTACTCCGGCACCATCGGCGAGTTCGGCCTTCAGAACCTCCTTTTGCTCGGCGTAAGTGACACGGCGGCTGTAAAGCGCGCGGCCGCGGGTTGGGGCGGCGACCGGTGGTCGCTCTACGGCCGTAACGACGGCGCCCGCCTGATCCACGTCGAGACGCTCTGGGATAGCGAGTCCGAGGCGCGCGAGTTCTGGGAGGCGTTCCTCCGCTCCCTGAACACGCGTTCCCGTGGCAGCGTCTCGGCGTCAGCCTCGCAGTCGAACGTCTACTGGCGCTCGGGAGGCAAGTCCCTGCGCGCCGCGCTGGCCGGCGATAGCGTGACGCTGCTCGTGGGGACGGACGACGCCTCCGTGCGGACAGCGGCGACAGCCCTGGGCCTGCCCTGAGGACGGGCGCCGCTATGCCCTCTGCAGGGCCTTTCATATAATCTGCTCGACTTGACTGACTCACACTCCGGCACAGATCCCCGAGACCAGAGGCCCGCGGCAGCGGGCCTTATCGCAATCGATGGCCCGGTGGCGTCCGGCAAGACGGCAGTGGGCCTGCGCCTGGCCCGCGAACTAGGCTACCGTCTCGTCGATACCGGCATGATGTACCGGGCAATCACATACCTCGTCCTCAAGCACGGGCTCGACCCTAAGGACGAGGCAGGAGTCATCTCCCTGGCCGAGAAAGCGGACATAGAGCTGGGCCAGCCCACGGATGACGACCTCGCCACCGTGAAGGCGGAGGGCGAGGACATCACGCGCCTCCTGCGCACGCCGGAGGTCGACCGCACGGTGTCGGTGGTATCTCGCATCCCCGGGGTGCGCCGGGCGATGGTGCAGCGGCAGCGCGCTCTGGCGGCGGAGGGCCGCATCATAATGCTTGGGCGCGACATTGGCACCGTTGTCCTGCCGGATGCTCCCGTCAAGATCTACTTGGACGCCTCGGCGGGCGAGCGGGCGCGGCGGCGCTACCTGGAGCTGAAGGAGGCCGGCAACGAGAGGCCGTTGGAGGAGATCCGCGAGGAGCTGGAGAACCGCGACCGCATGGACATGAACCGCCACGCCTCGCCCCTGCGCCCTGCTCCCGACGCGGTTGTCATCGCCACGGACGACCTCACGCTGGACGAGGTCGTCGCGAAGGTCCGAGAGGTCGCCGGCATACGACCATGACCGCGAGACGCCCCCTCTTGCCTCGACGGCGGAGAGGGCCGGCGCTGCCGCTGGCCCTTCACTTGCCGTTGGCGCGCCTTGCCCGAGGCCGGTGATGGCCTGGTTCTACTGGCTCGTTACTTACTTCGTCCGCTGGTTCCTCATGCCTCTGTACGCGACCATCGAAGTGCGCGGGGTAGAGAATGTGCCGCGAACGGGCCCGCTACTCATCGCCTCCAACCACCTGAATGACGCCGACCCGGGCGTGCTGGCGACGCGCATCCCCAGACGCTTGGTGTTCATGGCGAAGGCGGAGCTCTTCCGGATCCCCGTGCTCGCGCAGGCCCTGCGCCTCTACGGCGCCTTCCCCGTGCGGAGACGCGAGGCCGACCTCTCAGCGCTCCGGCGCTCGCACGAGACTCTGAGGCGTGGCCTGGCCCTGGTACTGTTCCCGGAGGGCACGCGCGCCGGTGAGGCAGCTCGTCTCGGGCCCGCCTGGCCGGGGGCCGGCCTCATTGCCCTGCGCAACAATGCCCTCATCCTGCCCTGCGCCATCACGGGCAGCCAGGACATGGGGATGCCCGGGATGTTCCTGCGGGTGCTCAGGCGCCGCAGGGTCACCCTCACGATCGGCGAGCCATTTCGTCTCGACCCCGTGCCACGGATCAATACGGAGGCGTCCGCTGCCGGGGCGGACCTGATCATGCGGCGTATAGCCGCGCTTCTGCCTCCCGAGTACCGGGGATATTATGGAGAGGAAGCGGGGGCCGGTGAGCACGCGGCCCGGGGCCAGACATGAAAATCCTACGCGCGAGAGAGATGGGTTTTTGCTTCGGCGTCCGCCGCGCCGTCGAGATGATGGAGGAGGCGGTCGCGGAGCGGGGCCAGATGGTCAGCCTCGGGTCGGTGGTGCACAACCCCCAGGTCGTCGAGAAACTGCGCTCGCAGGGCCTCGAGGTGATCACAGACGTCTCCGAGGCGCGCGACAAGCCCGTCGCGATCACGGCCCACGGCGTGGCCCGCAACGTGATCGAGGGACTGGAACAGGCCGGTGTCGAGATCTTCGACACCACGTGTCCCATCGTCACCCGCTCCCAGCAGTGGGCGAAGAAGCTGACGGACGAGGGCTATGGCCTGGTGGTATTCGGGGACCCGAACCACAAAGAGATGCGTGGCGTCCTTGGCTGGGCGAACGGCAAGGTGCTGGTGGTGCCCGCGCACCAGGAGCCGGGCGAGCTGCCCGCGGACTTCCCGTCCCGCATCGGGGTCCTCTCGCAGACCACGGAGACGGAGCAGCGCTTCAGCAGCTTCGTGAAAAAGCTGTTCGAGACGAACATGGAGCGCATCTCCGAATTGCGGGTCATCAACACCCTCTGTCACGCCACGACGTCGCAGCAAGCGGCGACCATGGAGCTGGCGGGGCAGGTTGACCTCATGATCGTCGTCGGCGGGCGCGAAAGCGCGAACACCCGCCATCTGGCCGACGTTTCTCGCGAGTGCGGCGTGGAGACCTACCACATCGAACGCGCCGATGAGATCGAGCCGGAGTGGCTGCGCGGCCGCGCGGCCGTCGGCGTGACCGCGGGCGCCTCCACGCCCGACTACGCGATCGAGGAAGTGGTGGCGAGGCTGGAGGCGCTGGCCTCGGCGCCTGCGGCATCGCCCTGACCCCGGCACCCCGGCGCCTGCCCGTACTCGCTCGCGCGGCCTGCGCGCCCCCGGAACGCCCGTGATGCTGGCGCCCTGCGACAGACGCAGCCCACGAGGGAAGCCTGTGCCATCATGGAACCGTGAGTGAATCAGAAGCCACCCCCGAGCTCGAGCTCACGGAGGGCGCCCTCGATAGCGGGTTGATCGCCGAGAGCGAGGAAGAGGAGCCCGGGTCGATCGAGCCGCTGGAGCCGGCCTCGCGCCGGCCGGGCGGTCCCGTAGCCCGGCGCATCTACTCGACCGGCAGCGCCGAGCTCGACCGCCTGGTGCAGGACGTGGTCGAGCGCGTCGAGACGCAGGAGGCTGACCTCCTGCGCGAGTTGATGACTACCAGCCTGCGGCTTGTCTTGCAGGGCTCGACCCGCGCTGAACTGAAGCTGGTGAACGCGGCGATGAAGGAGTTTGCCTACTCATTCCGCGTCTTTGCGCCCTACCAGCACCTGCCCAAGGTCAGCATCTTCGGTTCCGCGCGGGTGATGCCCGGCGACCCGGCCTATATCGCCGCCCGTGACTTCGCCCGCGAGATGGCGTCCCGCGGCTGGATGGTCATCACCGGCGCCGGCCCCGGCATCATGGCGGCCGGGCACGAGGGCGCGGGCGCCAGCCAGAGCTTCGGCGCCAACATACGCTTGCCGTTCTTGAATCCGGCCAACGTCTACATCGCCCGGGACGGCAAGCTGATCAACTTCAAGTACTTTTTCACCCGCAAGGTCACGTTCATGAAGGAGTCGAAGGCGTTCGTGCTGCTGCCTGGCGGCTGGGGCACCCTGGACGAGGCCTTCGAGCTGCTGACCCTGGTCCAGACTGGCAAGAGCGACCTCCACCCTGTAGTCCTGTTGGAGCCGGACGGCAGCACCTACTGGAGGACATGGGACGAGTTCATCCGCGCCCAGGTGCTGCGACGCGGTTTTATCTCCGCCGATGACCTCAGCCTCTACAGGGTGGCCGCGAGCGTGTCCGAGGCGGTCGCGGAGATCGAGCGCTTCTACTCGAACTACCGCTCCGCGCGCTTCGTCGGCGACCGCCTGGTGCTGCGCCTGAACCGCGCCCCGGACGAGGCGGCGCTGCGCGCCCTCAACGCTGACTTCGCTGACCTCCTCGACCACGGCGCCTTCGAGGTCATCCCGCCCACGGCACCCGAGCTAAGAGATGAGGACGACCTGGAGGCTGCCCGCCTTGCGTTCTTCCCGTCGCATGCCTACGGCCGCCTCCGACAGCTGATCGACGAGCTCAACAAGCTGTAGGGGCCATCACTTGAACGGCCGGGCGGTCGACGGCTGAGGTCCCGTGCCCGCTCGCTAGCGTTGACGCTGCCTTTCCGCCGGCGGCGACTGCGTCCGTAGCGCCAAGGCTTGCTTCGCCCTGCGGGCTGGCAATGACGGGTGGGGGTGGCTGCCTTTCCGCCAGCGGCGGCTGCGTCCGTAGCGCCAAAGGTTGCTTCGCCCTGCGGGCTGGCAATGACGGTGGGGTGGCGGCCTTCGCGCCGGCGGCGACTGCGTCCGTAGCGCCAAAGGTTGCTTCGCCCTGCGGGCTCGCAATGACGCGGTGGGGGCAGGCTCGCGCCGTCAGCGCTCGCTGACCAGGCGCGGCCAGGTGCGCTTGCCGCCCAGCGGCTTGACGAAAGCAATGTCGCCCTCGGGCTCGTAGCCAGAGGCGCCCAGCAGGGCCAGCCCGTCCGTCATGCTCTCCTTCACGAGCGCGAAGACCAGCGGGGCGCCGCGCTCCTTCAGCTGGCGCTCGGCTTCGGCGAGGAGGCGGCTGCCGATGCCGCTCCGCCGGGCCTCCGGGGCTACGGCGACGTGCGAGACGAAGGCCCGCCAGCCGTCGTAGGCGACTACCGCGGCGCCGACGACCCTCCCGTCGTCCTCGGCCACCAGCAGGCTGGCGCTCCCGCCGCCGCAGAGCGCGGCCCACTCCGATTCCGTGGCGGCGGGCATGCCCGATTCCCGCCACAGGCGCTGCACGGCGTCGTGGTCGGCATGACGTCCGGGCCGGATCTCGACCATGTCACACCTCCAGGCGGGGAAGGCGGAACGCCGCGAGCTGCTCCTGGCTGCGGCGGAGGTGGCTAGCTCTAGCTCAGGATGCGCATCATTTCGTCATCGGTGAAGGCGCGCAGGGTCTCGCTGGAGACGTTGCCGGCCTCGGCAATGCTGAAAAGGCCCTTCATCATCGCCTCCTCGCTCGGCGCTTCGACGACCGTCACGAGGTCATACCGGCCCTGGGTCCAGTAGTGCCCGATGACCTTGAACCCCCGCGACTCGTTCTCCTGCCGGATCTCCTGCGCTCTCTTGACCGTGTCCTTGATGCTTTTGCGTCCGGCGTCCGTGAAGTTGTAGAGGACCACGTAGTGAGGCATGAGAGAAGACTCCTTCCTCCCCCGGGGCCACAATCGTAGCACCGGCGTCAATCGGGTTGTCGGGTCTCAGGGATCGGGAAGGAGAGACTACAACCGGGGCGGGCTGGCGGCGCAGCGCTGGCCGCACAAGGCCGGATGCCCGGCTGCCCGGAAATGCTCCTAGTCTTCCACCGTCACGTGGCCTAGCTTCTCGAGCGCTTTCACCAGGGCCTGGGTTCCCTCGTCCTGGAAGCCCGCGGCGTGGACCGAGGCGAAGAGTTGGCTCACCAGCGCCGTCGCGGGCAGAGGCAAGGCTGCCTCGCGGGCGACCTCCAGGGCCAGGCGCAGGTCTTTCTCCTGGTGCCAGACCTTGAAGCCGGGGCGGAAGTCGCGCGCGATCATTTTCGGCGCCAGGTTCAGGAGCTGCCACGACGAGGCCGCGCCGCCCGATACCGCCTCGAGCATGACTGAGGGGGAGACGCCGGCCTTCTTGGCCAGCACGAGGGCCTCGCAGACGGCCATGTTCGTCACGGACACCAGCACCTGGTTGCACAGCTTCACGGTCTGCCCCGCGCCGATCGGGCCGCAGTAGGTCACCGTGCGCCCCATCGCCTCGAACAGGGGGCGGCAGCGCTCGAAGATCTCGCGTTTGCCGCCAACCATGATCGACAGCGTCGCGTTGATCGCGCCGGTTTCGCCGCCGCTCACCGGCGCGTCGAGCATCTCGATGTGGGCCCTGGCGTACTCGCTGGCGATCCGGCGCGTGACCTCCGGCGAGATCGTCGACATGTCGATGTGAACCAGGCGCGGCCCCCGGTCGCCGATGCGGGCTTCGCGGTCAAACACCTCCCCGACGCCGTGGATGATGCCGCGTTCGCCCAGGGCGACCTCCTCGACATCCGGGGAGTCGCCGACCATGGTGATGACCACATCGCTCCGCGAGGCGACGTCCGCGGGCGAAGCGCCCTCAGCCGCGCCGGCCGTGACGAGCGCTTCTATACCGGCCCGGCTGCGGTTCCAGACCGTAAGCTGATGGCCGGCGGCGATGAGGTGCTTCGCCATCGGCCGTCCCATGATCCCCAGCCCAATGAAGCCAACGCGCATTGCGCCACCTCCGCCTTCGTGAGTGATACTCTGACGCTCGCATCATCGTTCGACGCGGCGGAGCGCTCAACACGGAGAGAGGCAGGCATGAGACGGAACGCAGTCAAGCAGAAGTGGCGGGAGGGCAAGGTCGCGGTCGGCGGCTGGCTTTCGATACCCAGCACCTACACGGCCGAGATCATGGCCCACCAGGGCTTCGACTGGCTCTGCGTCGACACCCAGCACGGCATGATCGACTACTCCGCCGCCGTGCCCATGCTGCAGGCTATCTCGACCACGGACACGGTGCCCTTCGTCCGCGTGCCCTGGAATGAGCCCTCGATCATCATGAAGTACCTGGACGCGGGCGCCTACGGCATCATCGTGCCCATGGTGAACAACCGTCGTGAGGCCGAGGCGGCCGTCGCCGCCTGCCGCTATCCCCCCGATGGCATCCGCAGCTTCGGCCCCAATCGCGTGACCCTTTACGCCGGCGCCGGCTATGCCAGCGAGGCCAACGCCGAGGTCGCGTGCGTCGTCATGATCGAGACCGCGGAGGCGATCGAGAAGCTGGACGAGATCCTGGGCACGCCGGGCGTCGACGCCGCGTACATAGGCCCCGCTGACCTGAGCCTGGCGATCGGCTTGCCGCCCCGGGGGGACAACGATGACCCGAAGCACGTGGCGACCGTCGGGCGCATCCGCGAAGCCTGCGAGCGCCACGGCGTCATCCCGGGCATCCACTGCGCGAGCTCGAAGTTCGCGGCTGCCAAGGCCAGCGAAGGGTTCAAGATGGTGATGCTCACCTCAGACGTCGCCGGAGTGTCGGCGCACGCCTCGCGCCTGCTGGCGGAGATGAAGGGCGCGGTTGCGCAATCGCCCGGGAGTGGCAACCCTTACGGGTAGCCGCCTGCGGCACAATCTCCGCCATTGCGGCGCGGTAGCCGGGAACATCGGCGGAGGGCAGGACTGGCGATGGGCGAGGACGCGGGCGCGCGACACTCTCCGGCATTCATGGCCTCAGAATGACCGGCGGCGCGGCGTCCCGAGACGGAGGGCCTACGGGGAGGAACCATGGCGGACGAAGGCGACATCAGAGTAGACCCGGACCGCCTGCACGCGCTGGGCGTGCGGGCGCTGGTGTGTGCCGGCGTGCCGGAAGAGCACGCGCGCTGGACGGCAGACGTCCTCCTCACTTCGGACCTGCGCGGCATCGAGTCGCACGGCTTCGCGCGCTTCGCTGACTTCTACGTCAACCGCGCCAGGCAGGGGCTGCTGAACGTCAACCCCAGGGTCCGCGTCGTCCAGGAGACGGCCTCCGCGGCGACGGTGGACGGCGACGGAGGCCTCGGCTTCGTGGCGAGCACGATCGCCATGCGGCTCGCGATCCAGAAGGCGCGCGAGACCGGCGTCGGCATGGTCAGCGTGCGCAACAGCACGCACCATGGTCCGGCCTCGCCCTATGCCCTCATGGCGGTGCCGGAGAACATGATCGGCATCTCGATGACGACTGGCGGCAACGGCGTCGTGCCGCCAGGCGGGTCGAAGCGAGCGTATGGACTCAACGCCATGTCGGTTGCCGCGCCGATGCGTCCGCCGCAGGCGCCCTGGTGCCTCGACATGGCCACCTCCGTGGTCGCCGCGGGCAAGTTCGAGATCGCCCGGCGGCGCGGCAAGCCGGTACCGGAGGGCTGGGCGATCGACGGCGAAGGCAAGCCCATCATGGACCCGCTCCAGTACTACAATCCCGAGCGCGGCGGCGGGATCCTGCCCCTGGGGAGCTACATCGAGACGGGCGCGTGGAAGGGCTTCGGCCTGGCCATCATGGTCGATATCCTCACGGGCATTCTCAGCGGCGGCCACTCGAGCGCTGAACTGCCGCAGCGCGCCGCGAACCACTTCTTCGGCGCCTTGCGCATCGATGCCTTCACGACAATCGAGTCCTTCTACGACCAGATGGACTCGATGAAAGCGACGTTACGCGCCGCCCCGCGCCTGCCAGGCGCCGGGCCCCTGACCTTCGCCGGCGAGCCGGAGGCCGAGTTCGAAGCGGACTGCCGCAAGCACGGCATCCCCTACCACCCCTCGATCATCGAGAGCCTGCGCAAGATGTGCGCCGACCTGGGGATCGAATTCGACCTCGACCTGCCGGCGGCCTAGCGAGCAAGCCCTGCCCTACGGACACACATCCGGCGTCCATGCAGGAGCGAAATAATCTGCGCGAATCCGTGCTAATCTGTGGCCGATTCCCCGGCAATCACGACGACCACTATGGACACATATAAGGCGATCATTTCCAAGCGAGATACGAGGGCTTATCTGGACCGGCCCATCCCCGACGAAATCGTGCACCGCATCCTGAACGCCGGGCGCATGGCGGGCAGCTCGAAGAACAGCCAGCCTTGCCGCTTCATCGTGATGCGCGACCGCGTGGGCATCGAGCGGCTGGCGGCCTGCGGCGACTTCACGGCGCCGATGCGGTCGGCGCCGCTGGTCGTCGCGATACTCCTCCAGGAGGGCTGGCGTCCCTTCGACGTCGGCCGCGCGGCGCAGAACATGATGCTCGCGGCCTGGAACGAGGGGATCACCTCCTGTCCCGTCGGCATTCAGCGCGTGGATGAGGGCCGCAAGGCCGTCGGCGCGCCGGATGAGTTCGAGGTGCACATGGTGGTGTGTTTCGGCTACCCGGACCCCTCTACGCCGCTATCACGCGGTCAGAGCCGGCGCCGCCTGGACGAACTGGTGCACTGGGAGCGCTGGTGAGCGCGCTCGGACCCGTGATCCTCGCCGGTGGCGCCGAGTTCGACGAGCGTATGGCCGCGGCTGACCGCGCCTGGCTGGCGGCGAGGAGCATCGGCGTCCCTCGGGTGGGCGTGTTCCCGACGGCGAACGACGAGCGCCCGGACAGGGCGGCGGCGAACGGCGCGGCGCACTTCCGCCGTCTTGCCACCCACGCGGAACCGGTGATGGTGACCACGCGGGCCACCACGGCCGAGGAGCGAGTGCTGAACCAGATCTCGAAGCTGGACTTCGCTTACTTCGCCGGCGGGAACCCACTCCACCTGGCGGCGACGCTGGCCGGCTCGCCGGCGTGGCAGGCGCTGGCCGGGCGCTGGCGCGCCGGCATGGGCCTCGGCGGCTCGAGCGCCGGGGCCATGGTCCTCGGCGAGCGCATATTCCTCCGCGGCGACTGGGCAGACGCCCTCCGCCTGCTGCCGGGGTGCGTCATTTTGCCGCACTTCAACCGCTGGGAGGCGCACGCAGTGGAGCGCGCGCGGGAGGCGCTGGCCGCCGAGGGCCTGGTCGGACTCGGCATCGACGAATCGACCGCCCTTGTCTGGTCGCCGGCGTCCGGCTGGGCGGTCGCGGGGCCAGGTATGGTGACCGTCCTCGACGGCGCTGGCCTCCGCCGCTACTCTTCTGGCCAATCGCCGCTTGGCCCACCGGAGCCAGCGGCGTGAAGGAGGCCAGGAGGCCGATCAGTCTCTGACGTTTACGAGGTCCCCGTAGTCCTGGTAGAGCTTCCGGATCTTCGGGTCGATCACGATCATGCAGTACGGGTTCAGCATCCGGTTCCGCTCGTAGTAGTCGCGGTGGTAGCTCTCCGCCGGATAGAACTCCGAGGCGGGCTTGACCTCCGTGACGACAGGGTCTTGATAGACGCCGGAGGCGTTCACTTCGGCGATGACTTCTTCTGCTGTCCGCCGCTGGTCTTCATCGTGGTAGTAGATGGCGGAGCGGTACTGGGTGCCGTAGTCCTCTCCCTGCCGGTTGAGGGTAGTGGGGTCGTGGAGGTGGAAGAAGACATCGAGAAGGGTGCGGTAGGAGATGACGTCCGGGTCGAAGGTTATCTCGACCGCCTCGGCATGCCCGGTGGAACCATCACAGACGGCCTCGTAGCTCGGGTTGGGGACGTGGCCGCCGGTGTAACCGGGGACCGCGGAATGGACGCCCTTGAGCCGGCGAAAGACGGCCTCGGTGCACCAGAAGCAGCCGCCAGCCAGGGTCGCCTTCTCCGTCATGCCATCCTCCTGTTCCAAGTCCCGTGAGCCGATTGTAGCGGCCCGAGCGCCTCGCCGCCTTCCCCGCACGGCGAGCCCGCCCTGCGTCTAAATTCTATTGACGCGCCAGTGGGCGCTTTCTATACTCGATTCGAGCCCCGAACTCCGGGGGTCTAATTTTGTTGCGCCCGAAACGTCCCAAGGCGTTTGCCCGCGACAGGCTCCTTTCGGGAGCGCGCCGGTAGGGAGCGTAATCCCGGACGGGCGTGTCCTCCGGAGGGGCAGGATCGGGGCCCGAGTGGCGCAACGGTAGCGCAACCGATTTGTAATCGGTAGGTTGAGGGTTCGAATCCCTCCTTGGGCTCCACAGTTCGTGCGAGAGGAGTTGGAAGGTAGAAGTCGGGGGTTAGAGCGCCGGCTAAAGGTCGCTCAGGCGACGGGCCACGACTGCCAAGCTTCCATCGGCCTTAGAGAGAAGACGCCAGGGTGGGTGAGTGGCTAAAACCGACGGTCTGTAAAATCGTTGCCCTGACGGGCTACGCAGGTTCGAATCCTGCCCCTGGCACCACCGCCCACATAGCTCAGCAGGCAGAGCACGCCCTTGGTAAGGGCGAGGTCATCGGTTCGAATCCGATTGTGGGCTCCACGG
>DATLYJ010000122.1 GCA_035574915.1 Dehalococcoidia bacterium
ATGCGACGCCTGTCGCCGCCCCGGCGCCGCCGCGCCGCGACCCCCTCCGCCTCGTCCTCGAGGAATCGGACGACGAAGCCGCTGACCAGGCCCGGCTCGCCCGCCTGTTCGACCTCCTCCGCGCCCACGCCGGCGAAGACCCCGTCGTGCTCACGATCCGGACGCGTGAGGGCGAAGAGGTAGACCTCGCGCTCCCCAGCGCGCGCGTGGACGCAGACTTGGAAGCGGCGCTGCTACGGACGCTGTCTGGACAGGCTGCGGCCGCGGCCTCCTAAGCGGGTCGAGAGCGCGGCCGGTTGCCCGTCGCCGGCTTCAGGACAAGGCGAGCGGGCTTGCATGTCCCGCGAGCGACAGACATCGGCCAACCTGGTGGTAGCACGAGACCAGGAGTCTCGCGGTCGACATCCGGCGAAGCAAGAGGGCTGGCGGCTTCGGCTGAACCCGCTCGAAGCACGGGCGGGCAAATCACGCATCTGGCCGCTTGAGGGCTGACTCTTACCCGTTGTCCGCCCCGCCGTGTTCCTTCCGCAGTTCAGTCTTCAGCACCTTACCCATCGGGTTTCGCGGCAGCTCAGGTACGAAGGTGATATACGCCGGCATCTTGTAGCTCGCGAGCCTCTCGCGGCAGTAAGCCTGTAGCTCGGCGCGCATCCGCTGCAGCGTCGCCTCGTCGCGGGCGCCGTGGCCGTTCTTCAGCACTACGACCGCCTTGATCGTCTCGCCCCAATCGGGGTCGGGCACGCCTATGACCGCCGCTTCTTCGACGGCGGGGTGCCCCTCGAGCACGGCCTCGATCTCGCCCGCGGAGATGTTCTCGCCGCCACGTATGATCAGGTCCTTCACGCGGCCGGTGATGAAGAGATAGCCGTCCTCGTCCAGATAGCCGACATCTCCCGTGTGCAGCCATCCATCGACGATAGCCGAGGCCGTGGCGTCCGCCTGCTTCAGGTAACCCTTCATCACGCGGGCGCTCATGACGCAGATTTCACCCTCTTGCCCGGGAGGCAACGGCCGGTTGTGCGCGTCCATGATGGCGATTTCGACATCGTCCATCGGGCGGCCGACCGAGCGCAGGCGCTTGATCTTCTTCTCGTTCTCCTCCGGCGTGCCGTCCAGGCGGTGGTCCTCGGGCCCGAGGTACGTGAGCGTGGAATTGCTCTCTGTCTGCCCGTAAGCGTTCATGAGGCCGGCGTTAGGCGCCGCCTTCGCGAAGACATCGATGGCCTTGCGCACCACCTCGAAGGGCATCGGCGCGGCGCCATACGTGATCAGCTGGAGCGAGGTCAGGTCGTACTTCTCGAAGTCCTGGTGCTCCATCACGCGCTTAAGCATCGTCGGCACCACGAACGCGTGGGTCACCTTCTCGTTCTGCACGGCCTTCAACCACGCCTCGGGGTCGAACTGAGGCAGGATCACGAGGCGCCGGCCGCCCCAGATGGAGGACATCACCGCCGTAATGCCGGCAACGTGGAAGACACCCACGGACAGGAGCGTCGACTCGACTTCCGCGGTCGGGTCGGCGGGGCTCATCGTGTTCATCACGTAGAGGGAGAGGTTGAGGTAGGTGAGCGCCACGCCCTTCGGCATCGCCGTCGTACCGGAGGTGAAGATCAGGACGCTCGGCTCGGTCTCGTCCACCTCGGTGAAGATCTCGTCCGGCTCGTAGGACTCGAGAAGCTGATCGTAGGACTTCAGTCCCTCCGGCCGGCTCTCCAGGGCGATGACCTCGTTCAGGGTCGGGAGCCGCGGGCGGAGTTGGGCGATGAGCGGCAGATAGCGGTCGCCGGCAAAGAGCACCTCCGCCTCGGAGGTGTTGATCATGTACTCGATCTCTTCCTGCTTCGCCCGCGGGTTCAGCGGCACGTAGCAGGCGCCGATTTTCGCGCAGGCGTAGTAGGCTTCGACGGCTTCAGGGGAGTTGACGGCCATCAAGGCGACCTTGTCGCCCACGCCCACGCCCATGGCCTGGAGCGCGTTGGCGAGGCGGTTTACGCGGTCGGCCATTTCGATGTAGGTGATGCGCTTGGAGCCGTCGGCGGCAATAAGGGCTTCACGGTCGGGCACAACGGCGCTGCTTATCGTCAGGAACTCGGCCGGATTCATCGACTACCCTCGTATCCACATCTATCCATAACTTGACAGCCTGACCGGTGGGCCTGACTCGCCGCCCGCGGTGCGTGCCGCCAGATTTTACCCACGGAGCGGGGGCTTATGTCACGGCTTCCAGCGCCCGCCCGAGCCGCCACTCCATGCGGACGCCTTCTTCCAGCGGCAGGTCCAGTCCCCTAACGACGGCCTCCTTCGCGCGCCGCACGGCCGGCGCGGGCCGCGCGACGACGCGCCTCGCAAGTTCCTCCGTCCGGGCCTGGAGGTCGCCAGCGGGGACCACCCACTGCACCAGCCCGAAGTCCAGGGCCTGCCTGGCGCTGATCGGCTCCCCTGTCAGGATCATAAGCAGCGCATTGCCACGAGCAATGGTGCGCGGCAAGAGTTGCGTGCCGCCCGCGCTCGGGATATAGCCCAGCTTCACTTCCGGAAGGCCGAAGCTGGCGTCTTCAGACGCGATGCGCAGGTCGCAGCAGAGGCTCATCTCGCAGCCGGCGCCGAGGGCGAAACCGCGGATCGACGCGATCATCGGCTTCTCGATCGCCAGCATCAGGCCCCAGAGGTCACGTTCGTGCCGGGCCCGCCGCGCTTCGACGTACGAGGGCGCCGTACCGAACTCGGTTATGTCGGCCCCGGCAGAAAACGCCCGCTCGCCCGCGCCGCGCAGCACAATTGCGCCGACGTCGGGGTCGGAGCGGACCCACTCCATAGCCGTCCACATCTCGTCGCGCATCTGAAGATTGACGGCGTTCAGCTTCTCGGGCCGGTTCAGAGTGATCCAGGCGATGCAGCCCCCGGGCCTGGGCTCGACCTCTTGTTTGTCGAAGAGGAGGCTCTCGAACATGGTGCCTTCGTGGTGAGTATAGCCGCGCCGATTCGTGCAGGTGGCGGAGGGACGGCGCCCGAAGGCGCCCGCGGCGGATGGGCTGCCGGGACGGCCCGCAGCGAGCCCTGGAGACGGCGGTGCAGCGGAGCCGCTTTCCGCCGACCTGTCGCCGTTTGGCCCTGCACGCTCGGGTGGGTTGCGGTCGACAATTTGGTACGAGGGTGATGTCTCGCAAAGGCTAGAATGACGCTTGTGGATACTGTCTGGGCGGTCGAGACCCGCCAGCTGACGAAGGTGTACGGCGACCGCGTCGTGGCCCTGAGCGGCGTCGACCTGCGCGTGCGCCCCGGAGTCGTCTATGGCCTCGTCGGGCCGAACGGTGCCGGCAAGACGACGCTGTTCCGCATCCTCATGGGCCTGCAGCAACCGACGGCGGGCGAGGCGCTGGTGTTCGGCGAGAAAATGCACGCCAACGCCGCGGATCTGCGTCGCCGCATCGGCTTCCTGGCGACGAACCCGCGCTTTCCCAGGCACGAGACCGCGATTCAGTACCTGCGGTTCGTGGGTGAGGTCTCCGGCCTCAGCAGAGACGAGCGCGAGTTCCGCGTCGCCGCACTGCTGCGCGACTTCGACCTCATGAGTGCCGCCGGCCAGCGCATCGGCACGTTTTCGACCGGTATGACGACGCGCCTGGGCATTGCCGCTGCCTTCATCAACGAGCCCGACCTCCTCATCTGGGACGAGCCGACCAGCGGCCTCGACCCGGTGGGGCGCCGGCAGGTCATCGACCTCATCCGCTCGATGGACGCGAAGAAGACGCTGATCGTGAGCACGCACGTCCTCGGCGACGTCGACCGCGTCTGTCACGACATTGGCGTGCTGTACCGCGGGCAGCTCATTTACTCCGGCCCGATCGGCGAGATGAAGCGCATGACGCACGCCCGCACCGTGGAATTGGAGGTGGAGGGCGAGGTGAGCAGGCTCGTCAGCCGCCTGGCCGCGCTGGAAAGGCCCCTTTCGCCCGAGTACGAAGAGCCGTTCCTGAGGCTGACGCTGTCGGAGGACCTGCCGCTGGCCGCGACGCTCTCGCACGTGCTCTCGCTCGCGGCCGAGGAAGGCGTGGCTGTGACCTCGATCAACATGCTGGGCGACCAGTTGGAGGAGGCGTTCCTGCAACGGCTCGAGGAGGACCGCCGCCACGGTCTGCAGTCGCACTGGCGCGCCGGGACGTTCAGGAGGGGCGGCGATGTCTCTTAGGGCGGCGCGGGCCATCGCTCGCTCCGAGGGTGCCGCGCTGTCCGGCTCGTGGTTGCTTCGCGGCTGGGTGGTGCTGGTGGCGGTGCTAGCGCTGCTCGCCCTGGCGAGCATGGACGAGGCCCGGAGCGTGTCGCGCGGGCTGACCGGCTTCCTCGCGGTCTACTCGCTGCCGTCCGCCATCCTCGCTGGCGTCCTGGGCGCGGCGGCGCTGAGCTCCGATCTGGACGTCGCCGCCGATTCCGTCCTCGCTCGCGCGGTCACCCGCACCGACTTCACGCTCGGCAAGGTCGGGTCCCGCCTGCTGCTCGTCTTTGCGGCGCACCTCGCCGTCGTGCTGCCGACGATGTACCTGGCGCAGAAGGTCGGGAGGGGAAACGCCGACGATGCGCAGATCGCCGTCGTGGCCCTGGCGCTGGGCCTTACGCTTGTGTTTCTCGTGGCGCTGGGCTCGCTCGCCGGCGCGCTGTTTCGCAACACCCTCGTGGCGATCGCGCTGCTCATGGTGGTCTTCGCGTCGCAGTCCCTGATTTTCGACTTCGTGGGCCTTGAGTACCTCTCGCCGACAGCCCTGCTGCGCGATGCCGAGGAGTGGCTCGACGGCCGGGCGGGGACGTGGGAACAGGCGCGGTACATGCTGGCGTTTGCGCTGGGCACAGGCGCGTGCCTCGGCGCGACCCTCGCGGCGTTTTATCGCCGCGACCTCTAGACGCCAACGGGGTGGCGGCCCCGGAGGCTCGCCTAACTGCCGGGAAGTGCCTGATCCCGCGGCATTTCGAACTGCCATAACTGACGAGGCGCAGAAGCGTGGACAACTTCGAGGTTAATAGACTCGTTATGGGGATGTTATGTACAGCGGGGCAATAGAAAACGTCGAATGAACGCTAGAAGTAACTTCTATAGAAGATACGGGCTTGAAATGCAACGGAAGTCATTGACAACGCGGTGTAGAATACTGCGGATTGTTCGACCGGCCAGCACGAAAGGGAGTGCTTCAGCAGGGAGGTTGCAGGCATTACTTCTGCGCCCAGCGGGCGACCTTCGCCCGGAGCCCTGAATCCCCGCGCGGGACGCAAGGCGAGTCCAACCGCTAGTAGGCGATACCGAAGGCCCCTCTTCCACGGTCTGATCCTTTCTATCGCTATCGCTTCGGCCTTCTACGCCGCCTTCCTTCCCGGTCGGGCGTCGACCCGCGCCGGCGGTTTGGCCAACGCCGTGGACGGCCTCACCTACTCCGGCGCCGTCACTGGCCAGCCCGCCCCGCAGAGCGTCGGCGTGACGTTGGTCGCGCAGCAGCGTCAGCTGGCCGCGCATGGCGCCGAGCTCGACGCCGGGCTCCCGGAAGCAGCTTCCACCTCCGCCGGCCGCGGTGATGGCGGCGTGCGCCTCATGGCCAGCAGCGCGGGCTCCCCGACTGCGACCCTGCCCCCCTGCGATACCACTCAGAGCATCCTTTACTGCGTCTACACCATTCAGCCGGGCGACACGCTCTGGACAATCGCCAATGCCTTCGGCCTGACCAGCGGCGAGGTGACCGCCGCGGACTTCCTCGTCCACAGCAACAAGCCTGACATTGCCAGCGCGGACGACCTGCTGCAGATCGGCCAGAAGATCAAAGTCCCCACGCAGAACGGCGTCGTCCATCTGGTGCGCAGCGGCGACACCGCTTCGTCGATCGCCACGCTCTATGACGTTCCCCTCGAAGAGATCGCGGCGCTGCCGCAGAACCAGGTCACTGACCTCAACAATCTCAAGGTAGGTCAGGAGTTGCTGGTGCCGAACCCGAAGCGATTTGCCCGGCCCGCGCCCGTGGCATCGTCGGGCGGCTCAGCGTCGGCTCCCAGCACGCAGATCGTGCGCGGCGGGCAGGCCTCGGTCTCCGGCTTCATCTGGCCCGCCTCCGGCCCGATATCGAGCTATTTCACGGCCGCGCACCCCCTCGGGATCGACATCGACTTCCACGGCAACCCCAACCAGCCAGTGGGCGCTGCAGCCTCCGGGACGGTAGTTTTCGCCGGCGGCAACCCCTGTTGCTCTTACGGCCTCTACGTCGTTATCGACCACGGCAACGGCTTCCAGACTCTGTACGCGCACCTGTCCTCGATTGTCGTCAGCGTCGGCCAGCGGGTCGCCCAGGGGCAGATCCTCGGCTACGGCGGCCGCACCGGCTATGCGACCGGCAACCACCTCCACTTCGAGGTTCATCTCAACGGGGCCATCGTCAACCCGCTGATCTATCTGCCCTAGCCGGACCGGACCCCTCATTCTCCTTTGTCAGTGTTGTGATGCTTGTCACAACCGCGCTGGCGGTGTACAATCCGTTAGAACCTTTAAGTCCGGTCCCGTGAGGCCGGGAAGGTAAGCCTGCAAGTTCGTCTCGCCCGTAGGGCGTCCGAGCCATACAGCTAACCTCACTGACCTCCGGGAGTACCCTGAGGTCTTTCTTTATGCCGGAGCGGGTCCTCCTCACAGCCGATGACATGCGCCGCGCCCTGGTGCGCATGGCGCATCAGATACTCGAGGCGAACCGCGGCAGCGCCAACCTGCTCCTGGTTGGCATGCGCACCCGGGGCGTCCCGCTCGCCCGCCGGCTGGGCGCCCTGATCAGCCAGATCGAGG
Source organism: Dehalococcoidia bacterium (assembly GCA_035574915.1). Taxonomy (NCBI): domain Bacteria; kingdom Bacillati; phylum Chloroflexota; class Dehalococcoidia; species Dehalococcoidia bacterium. The sequence goes on from DATLYJ010000122.1 coordinate 6,806, forward strand.
GCTCGGACGTCGAGACGGCCGAACTCGACATCACCTCCTACCGCGACGACAGGCCACGGACGGGGGCGGCCAACGGCAGCGCCCTGACGCCCCCGCTTGACCCGACAGGGAAGAAGGTTGTCCTGGTAGATGACGTACTCTTTACCGGGCGCTCCATCCGGGCGGCGATGGATGCCATCATGGACCTCGGCCGGCCGGAGCGGATCCAGCTCGCCGTGCTGGTCGACCGTGGCCATCGCGAGCTCCCCATCCGGCCCGACTACGTCGGCAAGAACGTGCCGACCGCCTCGCACGAGCGTATCCAGGTCCACCTGGTGGAGACGGATGGCTGCGATGAGACCTTGATCGCGAACGGGGCCATCGCGCCCAGGACGGAGTTGGCGGCCAAATGATGCAAGAAAGGACGGCGGCGAGATGTTGAACCTGTTTGGTCGCAGCATCGTCTCGGTGGATGACCTCTCCAACGAGGAGATCGAGGAGATCTTCCTCCTGGCAGACCAGATCCGCGACTCGCGTGACTCCTTCATGGACCGCCTACGCGGCCGGATCATGGCGACCCTCTTTTACGAGCCCAGCACCCGCACCCGCCTCTCCTTCGAGAGCTCCATGCAACGCCTGGGAGGCGGCGTCATCTCGGCCTGGGACATGGCGGCGTCCTCGGTCTCGAAGGGGGAGACGCTGGCCGACACGGTCCGGGTGGTCGGCAAGTACGCGGACGTGCTGGTGCTGCGCCACTCCTCCGAAGGCGCGGCACGGTACGCCTCGGAACTTGCCGGAGTCCCGGTAGTGAATGCCGGTGACGGCGCCCACGAGCACCCAACTCAGACCCTGTGCGACCTCTACACGCTGCGGTCGAAGCACGGCCACCTCGCCGGGCTCAAGGTGGCGATCTGCGGCGACCTCCAGTACGGGCGCACAATCCACTCGCTCATCTACGCCCTTGCCCGCTTCGGAGCCAGCGTAATTCTGCTCCCCGGCGGCGACCGCGAGCTCCCCGAGCACCTGCACCGGAAGCTATCGCGTGACTACGGTGTCGACCTCATGAAGGCGAAGATTGGTATGCTCCGCGCCCTCTACGGTGGTGAGGATGCGGAGGTCGGCCCGGAAAATATGGTCGATGCCGTCTATGTGACCCCTACCCAGTCGCACCAGCTCAGCCTGCTGACGGAGGACGAAGTCCGGATCAACTTCCAGGGCGTCCAACTCTATATCACTCGCGCCCAGAAGGAGCGCTGGGCAGCCGGCGAGCAGGCGCCGCCCTTGTACCCTAAGGTTAACGCCAGGGTCCTGTCTCTGCCCGAGTTCAAGGACACCTCCATCCTCCACCCTCTGCCCCGGGTAGACGAGATCAGCCCGGAGGTGGATGAGGACCCGCGCAGTCTCTATTTCCAGCAGGCAGCGAACGGCATCCCGATCCGTATGGCGCTCCTCCTGGGCATCCTCGGCCAGCCCGCCACCGCGGCCGCTCGTCCACCGGAGAAGTACCAGCTGCACAGCGCTCGCGGCGGCACCCGCTGCGAAAACCAGGCCTGCGTCACCCGCACGGAAAACGTCCCGGTTGCGCGGTTCAGGCTTATCCCCGAAACGGACGGCTACCGCCTGCGTTGCGCTTACTGCGACAGCGACTTCCTGGCGACTTACTACGGAAACACTCAGAGCAAGGTGTTTCACAGCGTGCGTGAGCTCGCTCGCGAGGCGCCCAGCCGCGAGCACGTGGTCTTCTTCAAGTCTGAAGCCGATGCGCTAGAGGCCGGGTTCAGGCCCGCGAGCCCTCACACCCGGCGCGCGCCGAGCAAAGATGCCGTTTGGCCGCCCCTCCTGAAGAAGCCGGCTGTGAGCGGCGCCCGGCCCTCGAAGCGCCATCAGGTCGTCTCTGTTTAGGACGGCCATGCTTTCAGGGGACCTCCTCATCTGCGGCGGCCGCGTGCTCGACCCTGCTGCCAGCCTGGACCTCGAAGCCGGCTGCGTCCTCGTGAGCGAAGGCCGCGTCATCCGGGTGGCGCCCTCGCTCGAGGCGAAAGGGGCGCGCGTGCTCGACGCGCGGGGCATGGTGGTGGCTCCCGGCTTCGTGGACCTGCACACTCATCTCCGCGAGCCAGGATTCGAGTACAAGGAGACGATCGAGACAGGGACGCAGGCCGCCGCGCGTGGCGGGTTCACGACCGTCTGCGCCATGCCAAACACGCAGCCGCCGCTGGACAGCCGCGAGACCGTCGACTTCGTCCGCAAGCGCGCCGCCGAACGCGGCCTCGTCCGCGTCCTGCCCATCGGCTGCGTGACGAAGGGCCGCGTCGGCGTCGAGCTTGCGGACCTCGCGGAGCTTGCGGCGGCCGGCTGCGTCGCCTTCAGCGACGATGGCTCTCCCGTCGCAGACGCGGGCCTCATGCGGCGCGCCCTCGAAGCCGCCCGCGACCTCGGGCTCGCGATCATCGACCACTGCGAGGCGCCCGCCATGTCCGGCGGCAGCATGCACGAGGGCTGGGTTTCGGCCCGGTTGGGGCTGAAGGGCATCCCGGCCGCCTCAGAGGAGACGACCGTGGCCCGCGACATAGCGCTGGCGCGCGAGACGGGCTCACACGTGCACATCGCCCACGTGAGCACAGCTGGCAGTGTCGCGCTCGTGCGCGAGGCGAAGGCGCGGGGGGTGCGCGTCACGGCCGAGGTCACACCCCACCACCTGACGCTGACGCACGAAGCGGTCTTGAGGCAGGATGTCGGCGCGGAGCCGCCCTACGACACCAATGCCAAGATGTACCCGCCGCTACGGTCGGCTGAGGACGTAGCTGCCTGCGTCGCGGGTTTGCTGGACGGCACGATCGATGCCATCGCTACGGACCACGCCCCGCACGCTCAGGGCGACAAGTCTTGCAGCTTCGAGGCTGCCGCCTTCGGCATGGTTGGCCTGGAGACCGCCCTTGCCCTCGTGCTGACCCGCGCCCCGTCCATCGGCCTGGTCCGCGCGGTCGAGGCGCTGACTATCGGCCCCGTCCGCGCCCTCGGGCTGGACCGCTTCGTGCCTGGCGCGGGCACTCTCAGGCCCGGCGCCCCCGCGGACATCGTCGTGTTCGACCCGGCCGCCGAGTGGCAGGTAAGGCCCGGCGACTTCGCTTCCAGGGGAAAGAACACGCCCCTGGCCGGCGCGACCCTGCGGGGGCTGGTCGTCGCCACGATCTTCGGCGGCACTGTCGTCTTCGCGCGAGAAGGAGTTGAGGTTTGACCGCAGCGCCCAGCTTCGATGTCCGCGGCGAAGTCGCCCTCCTGACGGCCGCGCTCAAGGGCCGCGCCGACCCGTCGTACGAGTGGGGAATGCGGCGCACCGTCCCCTCACAACAGCCTGCACATGCGGTCCGCGTCCCAGAAGTCAGAAGGGTCGCCGCCGCCTGGGCGCGGGAGCACCGCAGCCTGCCCGCGGGCGCTTTCACGGCGCTCGCCCAGGCCCTCTGGGACACGGGCTGGCGTGAGGAGCGCCTGCTTGCTGTGTACCTGCTGAGCCGGCGGAAGGCTGTCATGGAGACGCTGCCCTGGGACACCATAGAGGCCTGGGCGGCGGGCATCGACAACTGGGAGCACGTCGACAACCTCGCTGGCCTCACCGGCCGCATGCTCGTCACCAGGCCGGAACTCATCGACAGAGTGATGGCGCTGGCTGCTAGCGACCATGTCTGGAAGCGCCGCTTAGCCATCGTCACGCTCATCGAGGCCGCCCGCGACGACCCGGCCTGGTTGCCGCACCTCCGCGCGGTGGCGGAGGGCCTGCGCGGCGACCGCGGCCCCACGATGCGCAAAGCCCTCGACTGGGCCCGCCGCGCGGCGAAGAAAGTGGAGGCCAAGGGTGCCTGAGCCTGCCTTCCTCGTCCTAGAAGACGGCACCGTATATGAAGGCCGGGCCTTCGGCGCAGCGGCAGAGGCCACGGGCGAGGTCGTCTTCAACACTTCAATGACCGGCTACCAGGAGGCGCTCACCGACCCCTCCTACGCGGGTCAGATCCTGGTCATGACCTACCCCATCCAGGGCAATTACGGCACCAACGCCCGCGACGACGAGTCGCGTCGCGTGCAGGTGAACGCCTTCGTCGTGCGCGAATACTGCGAGGCGCCCAGCCATCGCCTGCTGACGGAGAGACTGCACGAATACCTCGCCAACCGCGGCGTGCCGGGGATCGCAGGCGTCGATACACGCGCCCTCACGCGACGCCTGCGCTCCGCCGGCGTCATGATGGGCACCCTCACCTCGGGCGACCCGGCGGCTGCGCTGGCCCGCCTGCGCGACCTGCCGCGCTACGGCTCCGTCGACCTCGTCCCTCAGGTCAGTTCGCCGCGGCCGTTCGCATGGCCGCCGGAGGGCGTCTACGCGCCACCGCCGCGGGACCCCGCCCTGTATCATCGCATCGTTGTCGTCGACCTCGGCGTGAAGTACAACATCATGCGCTCGCTGCGCGTGCTGGGCTGTGACGTCATGGCCATGCCGGCGAAGTCGTCCGCCGAGTCCATCCTTGCCCTGCGTCCGGACGGCGTCGTGCTCTCGCCGGGCCCCGGTGACCCGGCGCTGCTCGACTATGCCGCCGAGACCGTGAAGGGCCTTCTGGGCCGGACGCCGCTCATGGGCATCTGCCTCGGCCACCAGGTCGCCGGCGTTGCGCTTGGCGCGAAGTGCTACAAGCTGAAGTTCGGGCACCGGGGCGCGAACCACCCCGTCCGGGAGTACAGCACGGGCAGGGTGCACATCACCTCCCAGAACCACGGTTACGCCGTCGATGGCGATGGCCTGCCGTCGTCCGTGGAGGTCAGTCATGTACACCTCAACGACGGCACAGTGGAGGGGATGGTGCACAGGGAAGTCCCCATGCTCACGATTCAGTATCATTCAGAGGCCTCGCCCGGCCCCCTGGACAACATGTACTTGTTCGAGCGCTTCATTCAGCTGGTTGCGGCTGAGAAAGGACGCTAGCCATGGTCGAACCGCGCGTACGGAGAGCGACAGAGGACGACGCCGAGGGCATCAGCGCCGTCATCGCGGAGATCCTGAAGGACCCGGAACCAGTTGCCCTGCGCGAGCCCCTCTCGCCGGAGCAGGTGGTCCGCTGGATGGACCGTCTCGGGGACAATGGCGGCCTCTTCGTCTGCGAGGTCGAGGGTGACGTGGTTGGCTTCTCGGCCCTCGACTACAACACTGAGGAGCCGGACACAGCGACCCTTGGCGTATGGCTGCTAGCACCGCACCGCAAGAAGGGCTACGGCACGCTGCTGGCCGAGAGGGCGTTGGAGCACGCGCGGGAGAAGGGCTACAAGCGCATCCGTGGCCGCCTGCCCCAGAACAACGAAGTGGCTCTGAGCTTCCTGTCGAGCATCGGCGCGCTCGTGCCGCTGTACAACCCGGAGGCGCGCTTCGAGCTGCCACTGTGATGCTGACGCTTCATAGCATCAGATCTTGATGAGTGTCGTCCGAAATATGACCAGGCCTTCTAAAGTCCTCATCATCGGCTCGGGGCCGATCATCATCGGCCAGGCGGCGGAGTTCGACTACTCCGGCTCCCAGGCTTGCCGCTCCCTGCGCGAAGAAGGCATCAAGACCGTCCTGGTCAACTCCAACCCGGCCACGATCATGACCGACGAGGACATCGCCGACGTCGTCTACATCGAGCCCCTGACGGTCGAGGTCATCCGCCGCATCATCGAGCGCGAGCGGCCGGATGGCCTCCTGCCCACCCTCGGCGGCCAGACCGGCCTCAACCTCGCCGTTGCCCTCGTGGACGCAGGTGTCCTCGAGCGCTATGACGTGCGCCTCCTGGGGACGCAGGTCGACACGATCCGCAAGGCGGAGGACAGGGAGCTCTTCAAACAGTTGCTGCGCGACATCGGCGAGCCGGTGCCGGACAGCGAGACCGTGACGACGCTCGAAGAGGCGGAGCGCGTGCGTGCGCGCATCGGCCTGCCCCTAGTGGTCCGTCCCGCGTACACCCTTGGTGGCACCGGCGGCGGCGTCGCCTTCACGCCGGAGCAGTATCAGCGCATCATCGAGAGCGGCCTGGCGGCCAGCCCGATTCACCAGGTCCTGGTGGAGCGCAGCCTGCTCGGTTGGAAGGAAATCGAGTACGAGGTGATGCGCGACTCCGCCGACAACTGCATCACCGTCTGCAACATGGAGAACCTGGACCCGATGGGCGTCCACACCGGCGACAGCATCGTCGTCGCGCCCAGTCAGACGCTGACCGACAAGGAGTACCAGATGCTCCGTTCGGCAGCGCTCAAGATAATCCGAGCCCTGAAGATCGAGGGGGGCTGCAACATCCAGTTCGCTCTCGCGCCCCGGCCGGACGTCGTCCCCTGGGCCTGGCCGGACGGCACAGATGCTCGGCCCCGCGACCGGCTCGACCTGCCGCCTTACTACGTCATCGAGGTCAATCCCCGCGTCTCGAGAAGCTCCGCACTGGCCAGCAAGGCTACCGGCTATCCCATCGCGCGGGTTGCGGCGAAGATCGCCGTCGGCAAGACGCTCGACCAGATCCCGAATGCGGTCACGCGCCGCACCACCGCGGCCTTCGAGCCAGCGCTCGACTACTGCGTGGTCAAGATCCCGCGCTGGCCCTTCGACAAGTTCCCCTTCGGCGACCGCCAGATCGGCACGCAGATGAAGGCGACGGGCGAGGTCATGGCCATCGACCGCTCTTTCGAAGCGGCGCTCCAGAAGGCGGTGCGCTCGCTGGAGATTGGCGGCCGCTCGCTCCTCTGGGAGGACCCCAACTGGTCTGAAAGCCCTGAATCGCGGCCTCTGGACGCTACCGACGAGCGCCTGTGGGCCATCATGGCTGCCCTGCGACGCGGCGTCGAGCCGATAGAAATCTCCCGCCGAACCGGGATCGACCCCTGGTTCACGGAGAGGCTGAACAATATCGTCCGCATGGAGAAGCGGCTTCTGTCCGAGCCGTTGACGCGGGACCTCCTGAAAGAGGCGAAGCGCCTCGGTTTCTCCGACGTACAGATCGCAACCCTGGCCGACCGCCTGCCCGAGCAGGTCCGCGACCTGCGCAAGCGCTACAACCTCCGCCCCGTGTACAAGATGGTGGACACGTGCGCCGCGGAGTTCGAAGCCGTCACGCCGTACTTCTACAGCACCTACGAGGACGAGAACGAAGCGCCGCCGCTGGACGGGGACTCCGCCCTCGTGATCGGCTCGGGGCCGATCCGCATAGGCCAGGGCATCGAGTTCGATTATGCCTCGGTGCACGCGGTCTGGGCCCTCCAGGCCGCCGGCTACAAAGCCCTCATCGCGAACTCGAACCCCGAGACCGTATCCACTGACTTCGACACTTCGGACCGCCTCTACTTCGAGCCCCTAGACGAAGAGTCGATCCGCGAGATCCTGCACAACGAGGAGACTGAGGATGGCGTAGCCCCGGGCAGCATCGTCCAGTTCGGTGGCCAGACCGCGATCAACCTCTCCGAACCGCTGCACCGCACGACGCGCGAGATCATCGGTTCGAGCTACGAGACGATCGACCTCGCCGAGGACCGGCGGCGCTTTGAGAACTTCCTCAACGGCATCGGCATCCCCCAGCCGCCGGGCGCCGGCGTGCGCACCATCGAGGAAGCGATACTCACGGCCGACGAGATCGGTTATCCGGTGCTGGTCAGGCCGAGCTACGTTCTCGGCGGCCGCGCGATGGAGATCGTGCAGAACGCGAGCGAGTTGATCCGCTACCTCGCGCCGGCCTTCGAACAGGCCGAGGGCCGGGCCGTGCTCATCGACAAGTATCTGGAGGGCAAGGAGGTCGAAGTCGACGCCATCTGCGACGGCGAGACCGTGCTCATCCCGGGCATCATGGAGCACATCGAGCGCGCCGGTGTCCATTCCGGCGACTCCATGGCTGTGTACCCGGGCATCAACCTCGCGCCCGCGGAAGTCGATACCATCGTTGAATACACGACGCGCATCGGTCTTGCGCTCAACGTCCGCGGCCTCATGAACGTCCAGTACGTGATCATGCCCGATGGCGACCACTCGAAGGTGTACGTGCTCGAGGTGAACCCGCGCGCCAGCCGCACGGTACCCTTCCTCTCGAAGGTCACCGGCGTCCCCATGGTCCGCCTGGCGGTGAACGCGGCGCTGGGCAAGACTCTGCGAGAGCAGGGCTATCAGGGCGGGCTCTGGCCGCGCCAGCCCCTGGTCGCCGTGAAAGCCCCCGTGTTCTCGATGTCGAAGCTCATCGGCGTCGATACCTACCTCGGCCCCGAGATGAAGTCGACCGGCGAGGTCATGGGCATTGACCGCACCTTCCCGGCGGCGCTCGCGAAGGCGGTCATGGCCGCCGACCTGGCCCTGCCGCCGCAGGGCGCTGCCCTTCTCTCGATCTCCGACCACACCAAGGCGGACGCGATCCCCGTGATCCGGCGCCTCCACCAGGCTGGCTACAAGCTCTACGCGACGGAGGGCACGGCCGCCGAGATCCGGGCGCTCGGCATACCTGTCGAGCAGGTGACAAAGCGGTTGAACGAGGGCCGCCCTAACGTGCTGGACGTCATCAACGGCGGCCTGGTGAACTGCGTGATCAACACACCGGAGGGCGGGCGGCCCACCACCCTGCGCGACGGCTTCCAGATCCGCCGCGCCGCCACCGAACGCCGCATCCCCTGCTTCACCTCCATCGACACCGCCCTCGCGGCGACCGAGGTACTGCTCGCGGAGGGCCAGAGCTTCAGCGTCCAGCCGATCTACGAGTACCGCAAGGCTGTCACGGTCACCTGATTGGGCGCGCTAAATCGGCCTTGTGCACGCCGGAGCCTGGATTGAAGACAGCCTTCATCCGCGTGGTCTCCACCCAGCGCCTCTACGGCGATACCTACCTCACCTGGTTCGACGGCCCCGAACTCTTGCGGGGAGCCTCCGCCGGCCGCTTCCTCATGTTGCGCTGCGCCGACATAGCCGACGCGGGCGAGCGTCCGGCTGGCGCCTCCCTTGCCTCCGACCCGCTCCTGCCGCGGCCTATGAGCTATCACCGCGTGCGGGAGGGCGAGCGCGGCCCGGAGTTCTCGATCCTCTACGACGTCGTAGGCCGCGGCACGGCCTGGCTTGCCCAGCGTTCACCCGGCGACCTCGTGTACGCCTGGGGACCGCTTGGCCGCGGCTTTTCTCTGCGCGGGAGCGGCCAGAACCTGCTGCTCGTCGGCGGGGGGATCGGCATCGCGCCGTTGCTCTGGCTGGCCGACGAGGCTGTCAGCAAAGGCAGGAGCGTCGTCCTCATAGCCGGCGCGCGCTCGCGTGAGGGCGTTTTCCCGGCCGAGTTCGTGCCTTCCGAGGTTGAGGTCGTGGTCACCACGGAGGACGGCTCGATGGGCGTGCAGGGCCGGGTCACGGACGTCTTCGCCGACCACTTCGCCTGGGCAGACCAGGTCTTCGTCTGCGGCCCGACCCCGATGTTCGAGGCGATCGCGGCCCTGGTGCGGGACCTCGACGGCGCCGGCCGCGCCCGCGGCCGCAAGCCCGTGCAGGCGCTCCTCGAGGCCCCGATGGGCTGCGGCACCGGCATCTGCTATGGCTGCGCCGTCTTCGACCGCCGCGGCGAGCCCCGCCTTGTCTGCAAGGACGGCCCCCGCTTCGACATCCGCGAGATCTGGTAGCTGGCCCGCGGGCTCGGCCGGGACGAGGGAGCGCCGGCTAAGGGCAACGCCCATGAGTCTCCGGGCGATGGGATCTCCGCTCGCGTTCCTGCGCCTGGATCCTGGATGACCAGCAGGCAGCCGGCTATGAGGCTTAGCGCCGGCGGCCGTCCTCTTCGTCCAGGAAGAGGTCGTCTTCGTCCTCGTCCTCGTCTTCACCGGACTCGGAGAACACGCCGATCTCGCGGCCGGCCCACACCGTGACGATGAAGTCGTCGCGGAGCGGGTCCCAGCTCATCACCAGGCGCTCGTCGACTTCGCTGATGAGCTCCTCGATAGCGTCGTCGTCAAAGGTGTCGGGCACGCAGAGGGTTGCGTAGGCCGTACTGCCGGAGTAATGCAGGTCCACACGCCCGATCTCGGCGCCATCGGCCTCGATGACGAAGGTCTCGGAATTGGGCGTGCGTGTTTCGCGCTCGAAGACATACGTAGCCATGAGTCTCCTTTGCCTGATGTGGGCCGATGCGCCCACGTTATCGCGGTCAGGGCCGCGTCTGCCCGTTTCCGAGCACGTACCATTTATAGGTGGTGATCTCCCTCAATCCTACCGGGCCCCGCGCGATCGTCTTCTGGGTGGAGTCGATAATCTCGGCTCCCAGGCCGAACTGAGCGCCGTCGGTGAACTGAGTCGAGGCGTTCCAGTACACGACGGCCGTGTCGACTTCGTCCATGAAGCGCCGGCCGGCCTCGTAATCCTCGGTCACGATGGCGTCCGAGTGCCCCGTGCCGTAGGCCGCTATGTGCTCGATCGCCTCGTCCAGGGAGTCGACCACTTTGACCGCGGCCACCGGTGCCAGGAACTCGCGCCCGAAGTCGTCCTCCGATGCTGCCACGGCGTGAACGCCGTTGCCGGCCCGGGCGAGGGCCGCCATGGCCCGTTCGTCGCAGCGCAGCTCCACGCCTGCCACCGCATAGCGCTCCGCGAGTCGCGGCAGGTACTCGGCCGCCACTTCCCGGTGGACGAGGAGGGTGTCCATGGCGTTGCAGATCGACCAGTTGCGGGTCTTGGCGTTCACAGCCACGTCTAGCGCCTTCTGCAGGTCCGCCGCGCGGTCCACGTATGTATGGCAGACGCCAACGCCACCCGTGAGGACGGGCATGCTCGCGTTCTCGGCAACATAACGGATGAGCTCTTCGCCGCCGCGCGGGACCACCAGGTCGATGTAGCGCCGTAGCGCCAGGAGCTCGCCGACCAGGGCGCGCTCGGTGCTTTCGATGAACTGCAGCGCGCCCTCGGGGACGCCGGCGGCCGTCTCCGCCTCGACGGCGATGCGCGACAGCACGGTGTTCGAGCGGATCGCCTCGGACCCGCCGCGCAGGATGCAGGCGTTCCCCGACTTCAGGCACAGGCTGGCGATATCGATCGTGACGTTTGGCCGGCTCTCGTAGATCGCGGCAATGACGCCTAGGGGGACTCGCCGCCGGCTCACCTGCAGGCCGTTCGGCAGCGTGCGCCCGTCGATGATCTCGCCGACGGGGTCGGGCAAGGCCGCTACCGTGCGCACGTCCGCGGCGATGCTCGCGATCTTCTCGGGCGTGAGCTTGAGGCGGTTGAGGGGCGCATCGGCCAGGCCGGCGTCGCGGGCGCGCTCTATGTCCTGCGCGTTCGCTGCCAGTATCTCGTCCTGCCGGGCGACCAGCGCCTCCGCGATCCCGAGCAGGGCGCGGTTCTTGACATCCGTCGAGAGCCCCGCGAGCTTTCGCGCCGCCTTCTTCGCCGCTTCCGCCTGGTCCAGGAGCTTGCTCATCTCGGTAGGCCTGACGGACCGAATGGGCGCGCGGGCGCGAAGCGGTGTTCGACGGGGCCAACCCTGAATCTCGGAGTCTCGACGGCAGCGACTCCCGGGACAGGCATCGGGACGTGCGCCCCCGTGTCGGCGAGGAAGCCGACATCCAGCGCGGGGTCTTCACTTGTCCCGATGCGGAAGGTTACGAGCACGAATCCCACCTTCGACCTGGCCTACACCAACACCAGATTATCGCGGTGCACCAGTTCTGTCCCGTAATCGTGTCCAAGGACTTCGGCGATCTTCGAGGACTTGAGGCCGCGGATGGCCTCGGCATCGCGTGAGTCGTAGTTCGTGATGCCGCAGGCCACCTGGCGGCCGTCCGCGGTCAGGATCTGTACGGTGTCGCCGCGGGCGAACTCGCCGCAGACCTCGCGCACTCCCGCCGGCAGGAGGCTCGTGTTCCGTTCGCGTAGGGCCTGGGCGGCGCCTTCGTCTACCACCAGGCTCCCGCGCACGGCGAGGCCGGAAAGGATCCACCGCTTGCGGCTCTCGAGGCGGTCGCTCGTGGCCGGGAAAAACGTCCCGATGTGCTCGCCGTGCGCCAGGCGCAGCAGGACGTCAGGTTCGTTACCGCTGGCCAGCACAACGTCGGCGCCTCCTGCCGTCGCGAGACGAGCGGCCTTGAGTTTTGTCACCATGCCGCCGGTCCCTCCGCCCTCGCTGCCGCCGGCATAGCCCTCGATGGTCTCGTCAATCCGGTCGACGCGCCCCACCAACGTCGCGCGGTCGTCCAGCTTCGGGTCCGCGGTGTACAGGCCCTCCCTCGTCATCAGAATGGCCAGGAGGTCGGCGTCGATCAGGTTCGCGGTGAGGGCAGCGAGCGTGTCGTTTTCGCCGATCCGGCTCTCCTCCAGCTCTTCGACCGCGACCACGTCGTTCTCGTTCACGATGGGCACGACTTTGTAGTGCAGCAACGCCAGCAGGGTGTTACGCGCGTTCAGGTAGCTCACTCGGTCTGAGAGGTCACGACGCGTGAGTAACGTCTGGGCCGTGACTATTCCCTGTTTGGCGAAGAGGTGGTCGTACGCCTGCATGAGCTGGCTCTGGCCGACGGCGGCCAGCACCTGGCGGAAAGGGATGTCCCTGTGTGCCCGCTTGGCCCCGAGGCGGGAGCGCCCGGCCGCGACCGCGCCGGAGGTGACGACCACCACGCCGGCGCCCTCCTCGTGGAGGCGCGCGACCTGTGTGACCAGCGACTCCAGGCGCGCCAGGTCCAGCCGTTCCGTCCCGCCGGTGATCAGGTTTGTCCCGAGTTTGACGACGATGCGCCGGTAGCGCCGCGTGGAGCCCTTCATTTCAAGTGATTATAGAGTCGGGCGTATTACGAGGCCCGGCGGCGGCCAATGCGCGGCACTTCTCCCTCGCGGCCGCGCGACTCTGGCGATTGCATTGGTCCGAGGAAGCGGCCGTCCGCAGGCTCTGTCTGGATCGTGACGCAGGCGTCGGGCCAGCGCGCACAGATCTCGGCCTCTATGCTGTCGGCTATCGCGTGCGCTTCGGCGACTGTCATGTTCGCCGGCTGGATTATGTGGACGTCGATGTACGGGCGCTGCCCGGACCGGCGCGTCCGCAGCCGGTGATAACCAGCGATCCTGTCGCTGTGCCGCATGATCGCGTCTTCAACGAAGCGGACGTCTTCCTCGGCCAGGCTCACGTCCATCACGTCGTGCAGGGACTCCCAGAGGATGTGACCTGCGGTCCAGAACAGGTACAGGGCCAGGCCAAGGGCCGTCAGCGGGTCGAACAGCACTTCTCCGGTGAGCCGCACCAGGCCGAGCCCGGCAAGGATGGCCGCCGCCTGTACGACGTTCGTCCACAGGTGACGGGCGTCGCTCTCGATGGCGGGCGAACCCGTCACCCTGGCCGCGTACGACACGTAGCGCACCACGACGAGGTTTACCAGCGCCGTTATCACCATCGCGCCGACGCCCAGGTCGACGCCGATGCTAGCCGGAGGGTCCGCGATGCGCGTGATCGCCCTGTACGTGATGTACACGCCCCCGAGCCCGATCAGGAGCGACTGGATCATCGCCGCCAGCGTCTCGGCGCGGCCATGGCCATAGGGATGCGAGAGGTCGGGCGGCCGCATCGCGAAGCGCACGCTCAGGAAGGCAATCGCCGAGGCGATCACGTCCTGGGCGCTGTCGATGCCGTCGGACAGTACTGCCACCGAACCGGTGATGATGCCTGCGGCCAGCTTGAGCGCCATCAGGCCGCTGTTGGCCAGGAAGGAGACTACTGCCGCGCGGCTGGCAAGGTCTGACGGGACCGGGAGACGGAGGCGAGACATCATGACGCGGGCGCCCCTTCCTCCACCGAGAGACTGCCAGCCGCCTCACCAGCGTCCTCATCTTCATCCGAGCCCAGCCGGCTGCGAAGTCCCCGCCCCGGAAGCCGCCGCGCGACGAGCGCGAGGGCGATAAGGCCCACGATGACCCCGAACCAGAGCGTCCCGAAACGGATGATCAGAGTGCCCACCGCGGCGCCGGCCTCGGTCATGTCCAGGAGGCGCACGGACAGCCCGGTAATGCCCGCCTCCGCGACCCCCAGGCCGCCCGGCGTCAGGAGCAGGGCGCTGGCAAGCGTCGCTGCTGGCATGATGAAAGAAGCCTTCAGAAGCACGCTCAGGCTCGTCTCCAGCCCCAGGCCCTGGAGGACCAGAAAGAAGCCCAGCACCTCGAAGCCCCATGAGACTACGCTAAGCAGCGTCATGGACACGAGCGGCCAGGGGGCAAGGAGGGCGTAACTGCTGTCGTAGAACTGCTCCGCCTGCCGCGCAAACCGGCCGATAAGCGGCAGCGCCTCCAGGCGCTGAAGGAACCAGTGAGCCAGCGGCTGATTGCGGGCGACCAGCACGAGAGCGCCACAGCCCAGGATCACGATCAGGAACACGGGCCACGAGTCGCCGAAGACCAGCAGTCCCGCCGAGCCAAGCACGACGAGGGCGAGCATGTCCGTCAGACGCTCAGCCATGACGATGGGGGCGCTGCGGCTGAAGGGGGTACCGTGGAGCTCCCGCAGCAGGTAGCACTTCAGCCACTCGCCGACCTTACCGGGCGTCACGACCATCCCCAGGCCGGAGAGGTAGGTCAGCGCGCTCTCCTGTCGCGAGAAGCCGGATATCCCGATCGTGCGCAGGTAGTACTGCCACTTCAGGAAGCGCAAGGCATAGTTCGCGCTCGTCAGGGCAAGCACGGCGGGAAGGTACTCCCAGCGGAATTCGCCGAAGGACTCCATGACCGCGCTGAAGTCCGCGTAAGCGCTTAGCCCGACGAATACCAGCGCGCCGAGTATCAGGGACAGCAGCAGCCGCCCGCGCAGCTTATCGAAGGTCACGCATCGATTTTACGTCGCGCGGGCCGCTAGTCCGTGTGCCGGATGGCCTCCGCCCCTCAATCCTCCGTGTACTCAATCCTCCGTGTAATAGATGCAGCCGAAGACGTCGTAGAGAGTGTCCCAGGGCAGCGAGTTCAAGGCGCCGGCGTACACGTTCACCGGCTGCTGTGGCCCCGCGGAGAAGTAGTGGCCGGCGGGGAGGAATGTGTTCACCACGAGGTCGTTCGGACTCGTGGGCTCCGTGTAGACATCCCGCTGGGAGTAGAAGAGGAAGTCGCGCTTCAGCTGGACCCAGTTGCGATAGCGTGATGGCCGCGCCTGGTTGTATGTGACCGCCACGTACAGTTCCACGCAGCCCTTGCTGTGGTCATCGATGCTGCAGGTCAGCAGCCCCAGGGTAGCCCCGACGATCTTCACGTCGCGCTCCGGCCGGAAGGTGGCCAGGCGATAAGCGACCTCGGTGTTCTTCCCCCGGGCCGCTTTCAAGTTGCGCATGGTGTGGAAGTGAAACCGCTGGACCTCCGGCATCGTGAACTCCTTGCGGGCTCTGATTTTCTGATTATCGAGAATCCATCCAGCCGAAGACCATCGCCGCCACCGGCCTTCGGGCGGCGGCTGTCGGACCCTTCGGGCTGTCTCCAGGTACGCCGTCGCGAAGATGACATAAACACGCCGGGGCCGCTGCCAGGCACCGAGGGCCATTGTCCCCAGGCGCTCAAGGCCGGCCTTTATCCGGGGCCGAGCGGCGGTTTCGACGTGTCGATCCAGAGATGCAGGTTCGCTTCCGTGATCGCCGACCCCGCTGGCCAGCCGTGATACGCGCCCAGGTTCGCCAGCGCGGGCCAGGTCAGCGTGAAGCCGAGAGCCGCGTACGGCACGTTCGGGATCACATAAGCGAGCTTGGCCATGAGGCGGGCAAAGTCCTGCGCCAGTTCCTGCTGGCGCCTGAGTTCGAACTCCCGCCGGAGCGTAACGAGGGCGGCATTCACCTGCGGGTCGCCCGCCTCCGGGTTTCGCCCATCCGGCGTCATGCCCTCGAAGTGCGCCCCGTCCCTGTGCATCTGGGCGAAGAGCTGGTGCGCGGCGTGCGGATAAGACGCCGCTGCCCTGTAAGCGATACCGCTGAATCCCTTGCCCGCGCGGCCGCCGTTACGCCCCGCGGCGTAGGCGTAGTGGTAGTTCGGGAGCCAGTCGCTTGCGTAGTCGTGGGCTTCCAGTCGCACCCGGATCCCGCCGGCAGCGAGCATGCCCGACACCAACTCGGCGGTCCGGGCGTAGCTGGCGCCGTACTGCAGCCCGCCACTGTAGTGCAAGACCGAATCAAGGCCGTTCTCGAAGCCCGCGGCCGCGATTAGCTTTTTGGCTTCGTCCGGGCTGAACCTGTAGTACTGGCCATTGGGCCCGAACGTGTCCGAACGCGGGTCGAGCCAGTATCCCTCCCATCCCGCGCCGACTGCCGTGTGATAGCGCACGTCGAAGGGGAGACCTTCGGCCCAGAAGTGGCCTCGCCGTGTCTGGACGTCGATCATCGTCTCCCGGTCCAGCAGCATGGACACGGCCTGCCGCAGACGCTCGTCCTTCCAGGGGCTGTTGTCGGCGTAGCCGAAGGCCAGCGAGGAGGGGTTCGTCGCGTAGTGCTCGGCCTTGCGCAGGAGGAGCGCTGGCAGCTCTTTCTTCACGCTGACGATGTCTCCCTGGCTGGCGACGTGCGTCCAGATGTTTCCGGCCTTGAACTGCGCCAGCCGCGCAGCGTAGCCCCCGAAGATCGGCAGTTCGATCGAGTCGATGAACGGGCGGCCCTTCACGTGGTAGTCCGGGTTGCGTACCCAGGAGCGGAAGGTTGCGGCGCGGTTTTCGCCCAATCTGTAAGGGCCGTATCCTCTCAGCTCGTATCGCGGGTCGAAGCCTGCGTCGGCCTCCCTGGGGAGCACGTAGAACAGCCGGTCCGAGGCAAAGAGGGCCGTTATCCCGGCGTCCGGTTGCTTCAGCTTCACAACCACGGTGCGCGAGTCCGGGCTGGTCAGGCTCTCCACGGGCGCCGCCGGTGCCGCCGCGGCGTCGTAGGCGATGTCGCCCCGATAGGGGCTGAGCTTGAGGAACCGGTTCCAACTCGCGACCACGTCCTGGGCGTCGATCACGCGGCCGTTTACCGGTGGCTTCAGGTCCCATCGCAGTCCCTGTCGCAGCCTGAACGTGAGCTGCAGCTTGTCCGCGCTGAACTCGAAGCTCTCCGCCAGGTCGCCTTCGACATCTCCCCGCGCGAGATCCGGATGTCTGGCGGTGGCGAACTTCAGGAGGCGCGGATAGGTGTAAGCGGCGACCTGGGTGTGGACTGCCGTCGACTGCGCCGAATGCGGGTCGAAGCTGGGCACATCGGCAAGAGCGGCGCTCTTGAGCGCCCCTCCCGGTCGCGCCCTGGCGGTACTGTCTTCGGGCAGCGAAAGGAGGCCGGGCACCGGTGACGGCGTCGCCGCTCCCGGCGGCGGCCCGCAGGCAGCCGTTATCGCCGCGGCCAGGGTGCCTGCCGACGAAGCCGCGAGCATGCGGCGCCGACTCATACGCGCCGAGAGAGCGCGCCGCCAGTACCCTTTGCTGCCGGCCAAGGGGACTTGCCTCCGACTGTTATGCAGCCGCAACCCTATTGGATTGAAGCTGCTCCGTCAATGAAACGTTTGGCGGTCGCAGGCCACTTCGGGCTTCCTGGTGCTGCTCCGAGTCCGTCCCCGCCGGCCTGCCTCCCGTCGTAATACAATCCATTGCCGGAGGATGGGGTTATGCCACCGATTAGAGTCCTCGTATCCGGGTCGGGGCACATGGGGCGCGAGGTGCTGCAGGCCGTAGCGGCGGCCGAAGACCTCGAACCCGTCGGGGTGCTCGAGAAGTTCTCGAAGGAGGAGTTCCACTCCCTGCCTGGCGGCTCCGACCTCATACCTATGGGACACGAACCGGAGCCTTTGATCGGCCGCTGCCGGCCGGACGTAGTGATCGACTTCACGAACGCCGAGTGGACGCCGCGGGTAGCGAAAGCCGCCCTGGCCGCTGGCGCTCGACTCGTCATCGGGACCACGGGCCTCAGCGAGGCGTTTCTGCGGGAGTTGGAGCGCGAGTGCCGCGCGCGGAAGCTGGGCGCCTTCGTCGCACCCAACTTCGCCATCGGCGCTGTGTTGATGATGCACATGGCGGCCATCGCCTCCCGCTACTTCGACTGGGCCGAGATCACCGAGATGCACCAGGAGCGCAAGGTGGACGCGCCGTCCGGCACGGCTGTGACGACCGCGCGGATGATGGCTCAGGCCAGGGGCAAGTCATTCCAGCACAACGAGCCCGAGAAGCAGACACTGCCAGGGAGCCGTGGGGCAACCTATGAGGGCATCGCCATCCACAGCGTGCGCTTGCCCGGCCTCGTGGCCCATCAGGAGGTTGTCTTTGGCGGGCTCGGGCAGACCCTCACCATCCGCCATGACTCGACCGGCCGCGAATCCTTCATCCCCGGCGTCCTTCTGGCGACGCGAGAGGTGATGAAGCGCCAGGAGCTCGTTGTGGGCCTCGAGAACCTGATCGGCCTCTGAAAGCCCGCGCCTCATTGGCTAACGAATCCTCAGAGGCCTCCGGGAGCGTAAGTCCTAATGGCAGCCCACTTGTCCTGTCCTGAAGGGAGCCCGTCCCCATGCTTCGTAGTTTCATGCCCGCCGTCCTGTTTGTAATCGTCCTTGCTGGCGCCGTTGCCGCTGCCTGTGGTGGCGACGATGACGGCGGAGGCGCCGCGGCCTCCCCGACGAGGCCCGCTGCCGCCGCGGCCAGCCCGACCTCGGCGCCCGCCGCGGCCAGCCCGACGAGCGCGGCCGGCGGCACTGGCAACAGCATTACGATCGCTGATTTTTCCTACTCGCCGGCCCGCATCACCGTCCGCGCCGGCCAGCCCGTCCAGCTCACGGTCACGAACGGCGGCCAATTCCCTCACACCTTCACGGTTGACAACCTGGTCGACAGCGGCTCCCTGGCGGCTGGTCAGACGCGCAACGTGACCTTTACTCCTCCGGCGGCGGGCCAGTTCACCTTCTACTGCACCATCCACGGCCAGGCGCGCATGAGCGGCCAGCTAACCGTGCAAGGGACCACGGGTGCGGTCCCATCCGAAGGCGCCCCGGCCGGCCAGAGCACCTCGGCGTCGCAGCCAGCGGGCGATGCGACCCCGGCGACCCAGACCGGTTACGACTACGGCTACTAGGCCGTCCGTCAGGCGGAGAGTACCGGCCACGGAACAAGAAACAAGGACCAGGCTAGAATCTCCGTCCCGGGGCCTCAGGCTCGGGCGGCCTGCTTCCGGCTTACCGTTACCGCTTTCTCACCTGACCAGTCATTTAATTCGAACATAGCATTTGGACACCGCGATTTAGATCGCATATCATGAGGTGGCTCGCCGCACGGCGAGCCTCATCTTTCCCTGTCGGGTGGAACCAGGTGCGGCATATGGCGAAGAGCTACAACGTAGCGGTTGTTGGCGCGACCGGAATTGTTGGCGAGGAGTTCCTCAAGATCCTCTCCAAGCGCACCTTCCCGCTGAAGTCCCTCAAGCTCCTCGCGTCGCACCGCTCCGCGGGCAAGCGTATCCCCTTCCGCGGCGACCTCCTCGAGGTCGAGGCCCTCACCCCTCAGTCCTTCGAAGGCTGCGACATTGCCTTCATATCGGCGACGGACGAGGTCTCCCGTGACTACTGCCCCATCGCTGCCAAGGCGGGCGCCGTCGCCATCGATGACTCCGGTGTCTGGCGCATGGACCCGGACGTGCCGCTCGTGGTGCCCGAGATCAACCCCCAGGACGTCGAGAACCACAAGGGCATCCTTGCCATCCCTAACTGCTCGACGACCCCGGTTGTCCTCACCCTGTGGCCCCTGCACCAGCGCAACCGGGTTCGGCGCATCGTGGCTTCCACCTATCAGTCCGTATCCGGCACTGGCCGCGCCGCCGTCGATGAGCTTCAAGCCTCCACGAGACGCGTAATGGACGGCGGCACCTTCCCGCCGCATGTGTACCCGCACCAGATCGCGTTCAATCTGATCCCCGAGATCGGGTCAATGCGAGAGAACGGCTACACGAGCGAAGAGATGAAGATGGCCAACGAGTCGCGCAAGATCATGCATGACGAGTCCATTGCCATTTCCGCGACCTGCGTGCGCGTCCCCGTATACTTCGCCCACAGCGCCGCCGTAAACGCCGAGTTCGAGCACCCTATCGACCCTACGGAAGTGCGGCAGGTGCTGTCCTGCGCGCCGGGCGTCGTCGTCCAGGATGACCTCGCGGCGCACGTCTATCCGATGCCGGCGGACGCCGCTGGGAAGGACCCGGTATTCGTGGGCAGAATTCGCAGAGACATCTCCACCGAGAACGGCATCACCTTCTGGGTGGTCGGCGATAACCTGCGCAAGGGGGCCGCCCTCAATGCCCTGCAGATCGCCGAGGAGATGATTTCGCGCGGCGTCATATAATCTAGGCCCCGCCAGGCCAGTTCAAGCACGGCCGGAGGATGGCTATGACCCCTGAGTCTGGGAACGGCACGGCCCGCTCGCGCCAGGAAATAGGCCGTCTCCTGACGGCGATGATCACTCCCTTTACCCCCTCAGGAGAGGTTGACTACGGCCAGGCGCAACGCCTGGCCGTGGCCCTTCTCGACAGCGGCAGCGACGGCGTGGTTGTTGCCGGCACCACCGGCGAGGCGCCTACCCTCAGCGCCCGCGAGAAGGTCCGGCTCTTCGGGGCGGTGAAAGAGGCGGTAGGCGACCGGGGGACCGTACTGGCCGGGACTGGCACCTACAACACTGCCGAAAGCATCGAGCTCTCGCGGGAAGCGGAGCGGGCCGGCGTGGACGGCCTCCTCCTCACCGTGCCCTATTACAGCAAGCCTTCGCAGGAAGGCATTTACCGCCACTTCGAAGCCATCGCTGCGGCGACCCACCTCCCCTGCGTCCTCTACAACATACCGGGCCGCACCAGCGTCAACATGGCCCCCGAGACCATCGTGCGCGCTGCCTCGATCCCCAACGTGGTCGGCGTCAAGGAGGCAAGCGGCAGCCTTGACGCCGTCGCCAGGATTGTGGAGGAGGCAGGCCCCGAGTTCCGCGTCTGGAGCGGCGACGACCAGCTGACCTTGCCCATGCTGGCCGTCGGCGGTTACGGAGTGATCTGCGTGACCTCCCATCTCACGGGCCGCCAGGTGAAGGCGATGATCGAAGCCCACCTTGCCGGCAGGGCCTCAGAGGCCGCTGCACTTCATCGCCGGCTCCTGCCGCTGATGAACGCGCTCATGACCATCGCCAGCAACCCGGTACCGGTGAAGCACGCGCTCAATAAGCTCGGCTTCGACGCGGGCGGCGTGCGCTTGCCCCTCTGGGACCTGGACGCGGCGGCGTCAAGCCGCCTCATGGCCGAGGTCAGCCGCCACCAGATCGACCTCCCTATCGCCGCCGCAGCGCGCTAGCGGCCTCGCCGCTCGCGGCCCTTCGCCGTCGGCGAGACAACCTCACGCTGACGCTTAGAAGAACAGCTCCTGCGCCTGCTCAGGGTCCATGTCCTTGAGCTTCACCAGGATGACGTTGCCATCAGGGTCGGCGCAGTAGACTCCGTATTCGAGGCGGCGTAGGACGCTGCCGCCGGCCGCCACCAGGTGCTCGATCCCGACTTCGAGGTCGTCGACGGTCCAGAACAGACGATGGGTCTCGCGGCGGCCGCCGGGCTTCTCTCCCTGAATGAGGTCGAGCACGACGTTGCCGTAACGGATGGTTGCGATGCGCCTGTCCTGGCCCGGGTCCTCCTCGTCCCGCAGGACCTCGAAACCGAGGTCGTCGCAGTAGAAGCCCAGAGAGCGCTCGATGTCCGCGACGTAGATCGCGGCGCCCAGCTCGATGATGGCCTCGAAGCCGTTCACGCTGCCTCTGCCTGGCATCCGCCGTGGCCGGACCGCGACCGAGGCCGCCGGTGGCGGATCAAGCCTTCTCCTGTTGCTCCAGCTGGTACTCCACCACGGCCTTGATGGCCTGGTGGGCGAGGATGATGTACTCGTGCGGCAGTAGCTCCAGGGGCCGCATCTCCTCGTCGCGCATGCCCACCGGGTCGCTGTCGTCGCCGGAGAAGTCCATGCGCATGATCAGCTCGTAGAGTTCCCCGTCTCGCCCGACGACTATGCAGCCGCGGTTCGGCCCCGCCAGGACGCCGGCGTCGACCTCGATGCCGTAGTTGAAGAAGGACCCCGGATAGGGCGGGAAAGGGTCGAGGGACGCGACCGCGGCGTGGAGGATGTCACGGAGCTGCTGGGCCGCGCGCTCCACCACGAGGTCGGCGTGGGCCTTGCGGGCAAGCGGGTCTGTGTCTGCCGTCATCGACGTACCTCTTTGTGCTCGTCGGTAGTATAACCGCCGCCTCTCGATTGGGCCGGAAGGCTCTTCAATATGCAAATTGACGCTGTGCTATATTCGATTGGAGGCGTCTATTGCGCCTGCGAAGGCGGTCGTCGCGACGACTCTCCGGCCTTCGCCGGGATATCGAGTTGGAAGCCTCAGCAGGGTTTGGCTCTTCTATTGCGCCGGGTAGCTCTCGGTCTCTGTCGCGGCGGCGTCCCGGCAGTGGGCGAGTGATGCGCCGCGGAAGGTGACCATGCAGGCCACGCGTCAGGAGATCCTCGGCTACCTGCGTCGCCACGGCGAGGCGACGGTGAAGGAGCTTGGCGACCTCCTCGGGCTGACCTCGACGGGCATCCGCCAGCACCTCACGGTGCTGGAGCGCGACGGCCTGGTGCAGGTACGGGAGACCAGGGGGCGAGTCGGTCGCCCCGCCCTTGTCTATTCCCTCACCCCCTCCGGATTGGCCCTGTTTCCCAACCGCCACGATGACCTCGCCAACCTTCTCCTGACCGAGATAAGGGCGATAGCCGGGAGCCAGGGCCTGCAGAGCGTCCTGATGCGCGTGGCCGCGCGTTCGGCCGAGCCGTACGAGCCGCGTGTCCGGGGGCTGGGCCTGGCGGCGCGCGTGTCCGAGGCGGCGGCCATCATTAACGAGCGCGGCTGCCTGGCCGAGACGGAGGCCAGCGGCGATGAGTTCCTGATCCACCAGT
The DNA here is from genome assembly GCA_035574915.1 of Dehalococcoidia bacterium. NCBI lineage: Bacteria > Bacillati > Chloroflexota > Dehalococcoidia > Dehalococcoidia bacterium. The sequence goes on from DATLYJ010000122.1 coordinate 29,691, forward strand.
TCACCTGTCCCTTCCCCAACGTGGCGCGCTACAACAGCGGCGTTTGCGCCATGGAGGTCGAGTTCGTGCGCCGGCTCACCGGCGGCGACGCTCGTCTGGTGCGCAGCCTGCTGCGCGGCGACAAGTCGTGCACCTACCGGGTCCGCGAGCCGAGCTAGCCGGGGCGAGACTCTCTCACTGAGGTAGCCCCACGAGGCCTCTCTTCCGTCCGCGCCGGCTCTGGCGGGCACGGAGGTGCCTGCCTGCCCGCGGGTGGGCACTGGGCCTCCTGGCACCGACCCGCCCGCGCTCCCCGCCGCGGCTGTAGAATCTGGCGGGACTGTATGTCGGACGTGACCGCCCTTAGCGCCGATCTGCTCGCGGCGGGCCGCGATGCGCTGGCGCGCGGCGCCTGGACGGAGGCGAAGGACCGCTTCCGCCGCGTCCTCGAGGTCGAGGAGTCGCCCGAAGCGTTGGAGGGCTACGCCCTCGCCTGTTACTGGCTGGACCACGTTACGGAGCTTTTCGACACGCGCGAACGGGCCTTCCACGCCTATCGCGCCCGTGGCGACCGGCGCTCGGCGGCCCGGGTCGCCACGGCGATTGCCGTGGACTTCGGGGACATCCGCGGCGAGCTTGCGGTCGCGAGCGGCTGGTTCCAGCGCGCCGCGAGCCTGCTCGCTGATATCGAACTGTGTGACGAGCACGGGTGGCTCGAGTTCTGGCAGGGCGTAGTCGCAGCCGCTATCGAGGGAGACGTTGCCAGGGCTCGCAAGCACCAGCCGGAGGCCCTGCGGCTGGCGCGCGAGCTGAAGAACTTCGACCTCGAGATGATGGCGGTGGCCCTGGATGGCTTCGCGATGGTGCGCGAAGGCCGCGTCGAAGAAGGCTTGCGCCGGCTCGACGAGGCGACTGCCGCGGCCGTCTCGGGTGAAATGTCCGACCTTCTGGCGATAGGGACCGCCTGCTGCGCCGCGATCTACGCCTGCGAGGCCGTGGCCGATTACGACCGCGCCCGGCAGTGGTGTGACCGCGCCACCGACTTCTGTCGCCGGTGGGGCCTTGCTTCGCTCTTTGCCATCTGCCGTTCCTATTACGCCACGGTGCTGGTCTGGCGCGGTGACTGGGCCGAGGCCGAGGCGCAACTTATGGCCGCGGCGCGAGAGCTGGAGACGAGCCGCCCCGGCAACGCCTCGGAGGCGCTCGCGAAGCTCGGCGACCTGCGCCGGCGCCAGGGTCGCCTGGCCGAAGCGGAGGAGCTCCTGAACCGAGCCGAGACGCACCCCATGAGCTTGCTCGGCAAAGCGGCGTTGGCGCTGGACCGCAGCGACCCGTCCTCGGCGCTCGACCTCGTTCGACGCTTCCTGCGGCGCATCTCGGACGAAGACCAGGCCGAGCGCGTCTTCGCGCTCGAGGTCGCGGTCCGCGCGAGCATAGCCAAAGGGGACCTCGAGAGCGCGCGCATGGACCAGGAGCAGGCGGCTGCCGCGGCTCAGGCCGTCGGCACGGCGTCGCTCCGCGCCTCAGCGTCACTCAGCGCCGGCCTTGTCGCCCTGGCCGAAGGCGAACTGCAACTGGCAAGGGAGCGTTTCGAAGACGCCATCGACCTGTTCGAGGTGACAGGCAACGGCTTCGATGGCGCCCGCGCCCGGCTGGAGCTCGCACGCGCGCTGCAGGCGCTCGGGCGCCCTGAAGCCGCTACCGAGCAAGCCGCCGCGGCCCTGCAGCGCTTCCAACGGGTTGGCGCCGCCTACCACGCACAGCTCGCCGCCAGGGCAGCCGGTGCTCTCCCCCGCTCGGGCAGCGCCGGCCAGCCGAGGCCGCTGCCCGGCCTCACCGCCCGCGAGAGCGAGGTCCTCTGGCTCCTGGTTGAAGGGCGGACCAACCAGGAGATCGCCGACGAGCTCGTGCTGAGCGTACGCACGGTCGAACGGCACATCTCGACGATCTACGAGAAGCTGGACCTGCACGGCAAGGCGGCCCGCGCTGCCGCCACAGCCTTCGCCCTCCGCCACGCCTCCCCCACCTAGACTAGGCCCGATTTACGTGTAGGGAATGAGGCGTTTTGCGTGTAGACACGCACGCGCGCCCTCCCCAGCCCTTTGTAGGCTTCTGGCATCCCGCGGGGCTTGCCGGACGGCCGGTCCTCGGACACCCGGCGGGTCCCCGGGATCGAATTGAGGAGGTTGGACGTGGACAGAGAAGCACTGGCTGGACTGGCGGCGGGTTTGCGCGGCGGCGTCATCGCGGCGGGCGACGAGGGCTACGAGCAGGCGCGTCAGGTGTGGAACGGCACCATCGACAAGCATCCGGCGCTGATCGTGAAGTGCCAGGGCGCCGCCGACGTAATCGACGCTGTGCGCTTCGCGAAGCAGCACGGGCTTGGAGTCTCCGTCCGTGGTGGCGGACACCACGTCGCGGGCGGCGCCTTGCTCGATGGTGGGCTAGTGATCGACCTCTCGCCCATGCGCTCGGTGCGCGTCGACGCGGCGGCGAACACCGTGCGCGCCGAGGGCGGCGCCCTCATCAGCGATGTCGACCGCGAGGCGGGAGCCTTCGGCCTCTGCGTGCCGCTGGGGGTCGTCCCGGACACTGGAATTGCAGGCCTCACACTTGCCGGTGGGCTCGGCCTCCTCCGGCGCAAGAGCGGCATGACCAGCGACAACCTGATTTCCGCGGACGTGGTAACTGCCGGCGGCAGCCTGGTACGGGCCAGCGCCGAGGAGAACCCGGACCTCTTCTGGGCCCTGAGGGGTGGCGGCTGGGACATGGGCGTCGTCACCTCTTTCGAATTCCGCGCCCGCCCCATCTCCCCTGAAATCTTCCTAGTCTTCACGGCCTATCCAATCGAGGAGGGCCGCACGGTGCTTCGGAATTTCCGGGAGTTCATGGCAGGAGCGCCCGATGAGATGAGCCCTCTCGCCATCGTCTGGACGTTTCCGGAGGAGCCTTACCCGAAGGAACTCTGGGGCCGGCAGTTCGTCGCGGTGGTCGGGATTTACGATGGGCCGGCGGATGAAGGCGAAAGGGCATACCAGCCGTTGCGTCAGCTCGCCACGCCGCTGATGGACGCCAGCGAGCGCACCACCTACCTCGCGGTCCAGCACTTGTTCGCCGAAGACTATCCGAGCGGCCGCCGCTATTACTGGAAGTCGAGTTACCTGCCGAAGCTGGGAGACGACGCGATCGACACGTTGCTGGACTTCGGCCGCCGGCGGCCTTCGCCGTTGAGCAGCGTCGATGTCTGGCCCCTCGGCGGCGCGCTTGACCGCGTCGACCCGCAGCAGACGGCGTTCGGACAACGCGGCGCGGGCTACCTCATCGGCATCGAGGCTAACTGGGAGGACGCGGCAGCCGACGCGGCCAACGTGGCCTGGGCTCGCGAAACGACGGCCGCCCTCGAACCCCATTCCACCGGCGGGTCCTACCTGAACTTCGAGGACGTGCGCGACCACGCCGTATTTGCCCGCTCGCACGGGGCAAACTTCGATCGCCTCGCGCAGATCAAGCGCAAGTACGACCCGGACAACCTCTTCCGCTCACGGCGCCTCGCCTGAGGAGCCGGGCGACCCGACCACCGGTGTCACCTCGCGGCCCCGCCTGCCACGCGCCGGGGCCGCGCCCCGCCGGTTCGCGGAAGGCGGGGCTCACGTCCGACCGTCATCCGGTCCGCCTTGCTCCTGATGCTTGCGGCGCAGATGCAAGGGAGGATGCCGGCCTCCTCCCACACCCGGCGGCCCACGGCCCCGGTGGCTGATGACTCGCCAGCCGTGTTGTCGAAGGCATCGCCATGGCCGCGCGCGGGCCAGCCGAACGCGGACGGATAGAAGGCCACCGCGATCGCGAATCCTCGGATCCTCTGACCGGCCCGAGCGGCGCAGCCACCGACGGGAGCAGTGTTGCCGCAGAAGACGCGGCCGGTCGCCCTTCAGGCGTGCGCGGCCGCGCGCTCCTTCTCAGCCGCCTCCACCACCTTCTTCGCCACGTGCTCCGGGACCTCTTCGTAGTGGTCGAAGCTGACCTCGAAGGTCGCGCGGCCCTGGGTGAGGGAGCGGAGGTCGGTGCTGTAGCGTAGCATCTCCGCCGCCGGCGCCTGGGCGTCGATTACCGTCACGCCGTCCTCGGGCGTGATGCCAAGCACCCGCGCCCGCTTGCCGTTGAGGTCGCTGACGATGTCGCCGGTGTAGGCCTCGGGCGCCTTCACTCGCACGTTCAGGATCGGCTCCAGGAGCACTGGGCGTGCCTTCTGCGTGCAGGCCTTCAGCGCCTGCGAGCCGGCGAGCTTGAATGCCATCTCCGAGGAGTCCACAGGGTGGTCCTTGCCGTCCAGCAAGGTCACGCGCAGGTCCACCATCTGGCAGTGCGCCAGCGCACCCTCCTGCAGCGCCTCGACCACTCCAGCCTCTACAGCCGGGATGTACTGCTTCGGCACGTTGCCGCCGACGACCTTGTTGACGAATTCGAAGCCGGCGCCGCGCGGCAGCGGCTCGACGGACAGCAGCACCTTGGCGTACTGACCGTGGCCCCCGGTCTGCTTCTTGTGTGTGTACTCCGCGCTCGCCGCGGTCGTGATCGTCTCCTTGTAAGGCACCTTCGGGGTCTGGAGCACGATGTCCGCGCCGAACTTGCGCTTCATCTTCTCGACGGCGATCTCGACGTGCGATTCGCCGAGGCCGCTGAGGATGGTCTCGCCGGTATCGGGGTCGCGCTGCACGCGCAGCACGGGGTCCTCTTCGGTGATACGCGCCAGGGCGGTGGACATCTTCTCCGTGTCCGCTTTCGAGCGCGGATAGACGGCCACATTGAAAGTTGGCGAGGGGAAAGCGATAGGGGGCAGGATGATCGGCTTCTCGCGCAACGTGAGCGTGTCGCTCGTCACGGTCTTGTCGAGCTTGGCGACGGCGCCGATGTCGCCCGCGATCAACTGCTGCACTGGCTCCTGGGTCTTGCCGCGTACCATGAAGAGCTGGCCCACGCGCTCGTCAGCGTTCTTGTTCGCGTTCCAAACGTGCGAGTCGGCTTTGAGGACGCCGGAGAACACGCGCAGGTAGGTGAGCTTGCCGACGTAGGGGTCGGCCGTCGTCTTGAAGACTTGCGCTGCCAGTGGACCCGAGACGTCCGCCTTCAGCTCGACGGCGGCGCCCGAGCCGTCCTTCGCGGTTACGGTCCGGGCCGCGGGCGAGGGGAAGTACCTGGCGATTGCGTCCAGGAGAGGTTGGAGGCCCACCACTTTCGCGCCGGAGGCCACCATTACGGGCACCACGGTACCGGAGGCGATCCCGGCCTCCAGCCCCTGGCGGACCTCGTCGGGCGTCAGCTCTTCGCCTTCGAGGTACTTCATCGTCAGATCGTCATCGGCCTCGGCCACAACCTCGAGAAGGGCCTCCCGCGCCGAACTGATCTGGTCGGCCATATCCTCCGGGAGGTCGGCCGGTGCTGCCTTGTCGCCAAGGAAGGCCTTCATGTCGACGACGTCGATGACGCCCTTGAAGCTGTCCTGGCTGCCGATGGGCAGGTGGATGGGGACGCAGCGCTTGCTGAGCACTGAGCGCACCTGCTCGAGGGTGGCCGCAAAGTTTGCGTTCTCGCGGTCCATGCGGTTGATGACTATCGCGCGCGGGATCCCCCGCTGCTCAGCCATCCCCCAGGCCTGCTCGGTCCCCACCTGCACGCCGGAGGCGCCGCAGACCACCACGACGGCGGCGTCCGCTGCCGCCAGCCCGCTATAGGCATCGCCGATGAAGTCGGCGTAACCGGGTGCGTCGATGAAGTTGAGCTTCCGGTCCTTCCACTCCGTGGGAAGGATCGAAGCGTTGATGCTGACCTTGCGCTTTACCTCATCGGGGTCGAAGTCGGACGTCGTCGTCCCGTCCTCGACCTTCCCCATGCGGTTGATGGCGCCGGAAACGAAAAGGGCGGCCTCGGCAAGCGTCGTCTTGCCGGTGCCGCCGTGTCCGAGGAGGACGAGGTTCCGGATCTTCTCTGTGGGGTAGTCCTTCATAGAGCGGTGGCCTTCCGTCGGGTCAGAGTCGAGCGTCGGCGGCGCCCCGCCGCTGCGAGCAGACGGGGTGTAGTAAGCGATTGTAGGCCAGACGTATGGTGACGGCCAGTGACCGACATATGGCCGAGCGTGGTTCGTTTTCGCGGCCGGCACAAGACCGGGGCGCCGCGGCCGCCCTGGTAAGAGGCGCGTACGCGGTCAAGCAGAGCAGAGGCTTTCAAGGGCTTGTCAACGAAATGTCAATAGTGCAGTCCTAATCTGGTCACGCCACACCCGGAGCGGGAGCGATGAATTGGCGGGCGGAAAGCGCACTGCGAATATGACAAAGGGGGCCAGGCGCCGCTCGCGCGAGAAGCCCCCTCAGGGCGAAGACTTGCTCGCGCCGCTGCCACAGGACCTTGCTCACCTTCGCCGGCTCCAGAACTTGCTCGGCAACGCGGCACTCTCGCGCTACGTCACCGAGCGTTCGGCGGACGTCAAGGCAGCGGCAGGCTCCCGGCGGGCGGTGGCCGTCTCCTCAGTGCGCGCGGCAGTGAGCGCGCCGGCTCCTGTCGCCACGTCGGACGCTCCATCCGCCAACGGGGTTCAGCCACACGAAGGCCGGCCCGTGGCGGCCGTCCAGCGCCAACCCGCGCCCGTCGCGGCAGACCCCCAGGAGAAGCTCAGCCCGCCGGCGAAGCAGCGCTGGGAGAAGCTCTACCAGGAGGCCTGGAAGCTGCGACTGGACCTGGCGCGGGAGCCGACGCCCGACCGGTTCAAGTGGGGCACGGAACTCGACCTTGTCCTGACTAGGATCGGCGAAGCCGACAGCGAGGAGGCCATAGCCCAGGCGACCGCCTGGCTCGATGCGCTCAAGAACAAGATCTACGACGAGACCATCCCACGGGCGCAGGAGTGGCTCGACGTGAAGGCCCGCTACGAGGCCGAGCGTGACCGCCTGATGGACGAAGCGAGCCGCGCCAGCCTGCGCGCCCTCGAGTATTTGGACCGTGAATTCGAAGGGGTCAAGAAGCGCATAGAGAGCGTCGGCCTTGACCTCGTCGTCATCGACGACTACACGCCGCTCAAGTACATGCTCGACAACGACAAGCACCTGTGGTTTGGCGAGCTGCAGGCGGCCCGCGAGCGGCTCGAAGAGCTCGAAGAGCTCTTGGACGTCGTTGCCGATATCCGCTCGGAGGGCAAGGACGAAGACAAGATCGTGCCCGGCTGGCAGGAACGCGTCTGGGAGGAGAAAGACCGCCTTGACCGCCTGGCCAAAGACGCACCGGACAGCAACTACGCCTCCGCGTTCTCTCGCCTGGCGGAGGAAGTAACGGAGAAGCGCGACCGCGCCCTCGAGGCGAGGCCGCCACACGTTACATGGCTGGAAAAGGGCTTTCGTTTCGTCAAAGGGGTCATTTCCGGCCTCATCGGGCCGTTTGTCGAGGCGGGGAAACAGGTCGTGGACCTGGCGCAGATCGGAGCCCACTTCGTCAGCGCCGGCTGGTACGAGCCGAAGTTCGTCAGCGACCTCGCGGAAGCGGCGAAGCAGGGCAAGGGCACCACCGAGATCCTCAAAGACATGGCCCTGGGTATCGTCGAGACGCCGAAACGCTGGCTCGAGGCCGTCGAGACCGGCGACTGGGAGGGGATTGGTCGCGAGACAGCGAACCTCTACATGATCGTCAAGAGCGGCGCCCAGGGAGCAGGCAAGGCGCGGCAGATGATCCGTTGGGCGAAGGCGCGCCGGGCGGCGAAGGCCGGGCTGGAGGGCGGCGTTGGCGCCGAGGCGGCCTTGCAGGCGCTGAAGGTCGCGAAAGAGAAGGGCGTCATCATCCGCGTCCGCCCGGTCGAGGACATCGCGATACAGCTACGCGCGGCCGGGCATTCACCCAAGCCTGAGTTCATCAAGATGAAGAGCATCAACAAGATCGACACCCTGATCGGCGCGGATCCCTCAGAGCTGGGCATGGTCGGCTACTTCAAGCCGAAGCTACCCGCGAAGTTCGAGCTCCTTTCACCGAAGACGAAGGAGATCATCCTGAAGCGCTACAACGCGCGTCAGGCCGAGTTCGTCGGGCTTGCAGACGAGGTAGCCCAGCTGGAGGCCAGCGGAAAGATCGGCCGTTCCGGCAACACTATCACTGACCCACGGAACGGCAAGGCGTTCACCTCCGACTATGACTTGTTCGAGATACGGAAGCCGGGCGGTGGCGAAGGTTCGTTCGCAGACGTGCAGGAGCTGACCAAAGGCCCGTTCGCCGCCCAGCACGGCCCCCATCTGGAGTGGCATGACATCCCTGCGGGTAAGGCGAAAATCTTCGCCGACATCGTGCTGGAGACCCGGCCTGGGACGAAGGGCGCTAAGAAGCTGGTTGAATTTCACCCGGACGGGCGCATTCGCTACGCCTACTTCACCGATTAGAGGACGGCATCCTCGCGCGCGCGCCGGCACGGGTGGCTACGATCGGTCGGCTCCCGCCGAGGGCGATGGTCAACCTCTCAGGAGCCGCCGCCTCCGGCGGCCTCCGCTTTCAGCCGGCGTTTCATGACCGCCTCTGCCAGCAGGTCGAGCAGGCCGCGACTGTCCTCCCAGCCGAGGCAGGCATCCGTGATGCTCATGCCGTACACGAGCTCCCGCCCGGGAATGTAGTCCTGCCGGCCTTCCTTCAGGTGGCTCTCGACCATCACGCCCACGATCCGCTCGTCGCCGTTCGCTATCTGCTGCGCCACCGAGGCCCCGACGTCGAGCTGGCGCTCGTGCTGCTTCATGCTGTTGCCGTGGCTGAAGTCGATCATGATCCGCGCGGGCAGGCCGGCGCTCGCCAGCTCCCGGGACGCCGCATCGATGCTGTCGGGGTCGTAGTTGGGCTCGCGGCCACCGCGCAGGATGATGTGGCAGTCCTCGTTCCCGGCCGTCGATACGATCGCGGAGTGTCCCGCCTTGGTCACGGAGAGGAAGTGGTGCGGCACTTGCGCCGCCCTCAGGGCGTCCACCGCGATACGCACGTTGCCGTCGGTGCCGTTCTTGAAGCCGACAGGACAGGAGAGGCCGGACGCCAGCTCGCGGTGGATCTGGCTCTCCGTCGTGCGGGCGCCGATGGCCCCCCAGGCCACGAGGTCGGCGATGTACTGAGGCGTGATCATGTCCAGGAACTCGGTCCCTGCCGGTATGCCGTCGTTCGCAAGGTCCAGTAGCAGCCCGCGCGCGGTACGCAGCCCGTGGTTGATCTGGAAGCTCCCGTCCAGGTAGGGGTCGTTGATGAGCCCCTTCCAGCCGATGGTAGTGCGCGGCTTCTCGAAGTAGACGCGCATGACGATGAGCAGGTGCTTCGAAAGCCGGTCGCGCGCCTCCTTGAGGAGGCCGCCGTACTCCTTCGCGGCTTTGACGTCGTGGATCGAGCAGGGACCGATGACGACGAGCAGGCGGTCGTCTGCGCCATGCAGGATGCGGTGGATGGCCTGGCGCGTGTCGTAGACCGTGCGTGCCGCCTTGTCGGTGATCGGAAGCTCCGCCAGGACCTCGTCGGGCGACGAGAGCTCCTTTATTTCGACGATGCGGACGTCGTCCGTCTGGGGCCTCGAGGCCGTGGTCTTGGCGGGGGGCGTGCCGTTCTTGGTGGTTACCATCGTGCTAATCCCTTCGAGCGTCCGCGCGGGGCAGGTCCGGCCGGAGGACGGCCGCGCCGCGCAGGTAGACATGACAGATTTCGTCCTGGGTCCTGTCCGTGTTGACGTGCAGGAGGATCCGGACGCACATCGGCAGGCTGCCGGGGACGGCCATTTCGTGGCCGCACATCAGGGCAACGTTGTGCCAGCCGAAGTCGTTCCGGGCGCTCAGCGCCGGGAACTCGGCGTTGAGGTCCACGGTCGTCGTGAAGTAAGCGCTGGCAACGTCCTCGGCGCGGACATCATTGGCGCGCACCATCTCCGCCAGTAGTTCTCGGGTGGCTTCGAGGATGGCTTCGCGCGTGTTGGCTTCTGCGGTGGTCGCGCCGCGGATACCCCGGCATGCCATGAGGTGCGTCGTCTCCCCTTCTCGGCCGCTGCGGGCCTTTTCTCTTATCGTCCGGGCGGACGATTGTCCTTCGCGGAAGGACGCCTAGCGGGGGAGCCCAAAGACTCCGGTCGAAAGCCCCGGCTCGGGGCAACCGCCGGCTCTCCCCGCCTCAGGCGGGGCATAACCAGCGGCCGCGGCCCTGAGGTCAAGGGCTACGACGACCGGACAGCACCTCCACGTACTCACGTACAGCTCTCGCTCGATCCTTACTCTCGGTCCTGGCAAGAAGGTCGATAAAGGCGCTGCCAATGACAACGCCGTCGACCACGCCAGTGAGCGCCTCGATGTGCTCGCGGCGCGATATGCCGAATCCTACCGCAAGGGGGAGGGTGGTGCAACGCCGCACACGGGCGATGAATTCCGCCAGGTCTGGCGGCAAATGCTCGCGCGCGCCCGTGATGCCGGTCACGCTCACGCAGTACACCCACCCCGAGGCCCTCGAGGCGATGAGCCGCAGCCTTTCATCGGTAGTCGTCGGCGCGACCAGGAAGATGAGGTCCAGGGCCCGCGCGGAGAGGGCAGCCTGCGCCTCCTCCGCTTCCTCTGGCGGCAGGTCCACCAGGATCACGCCGTCGGCGCCGGCCTCTGCGGTGGCGTCCGCGAACCGTCGCAGGCCCATGGCAAGCACCGGGTTCAGGTAGGTCATCACCACCACGGGGACCGAGGGATGCCGCTGACGCATCTCTCGCACGAAGTCGAGGCAGCTTGCCGGTGTCGTGCCGTTCTCCAGCGCCTGGAACACGGCGCCCTGGATCGTCGCCCCGTCTGCCAACGGGTCGCTGAACGGGATCTCCACTTCGATGATGTCGGCGCCGCCTTCGACCTGGGCGTCGAAAGCGCGTCGCGAGTCCTGGAGGTTCGGGAACCCCGGGATCACGAAGGAGATGAGGGCCGGGCGCCCCTCCTTCGCTGCTCGCAGGAAGGCCTGCTCCAGACGCCTTGCCATCACGCTTCCGTCGCGACCAGCGCGGAGAAGGCGACGAAGTTGAAGAGGAAGTGACAGAGGATCGTGGTGTAAAGCGAGTCCGTGCGCCGGTAGAGATAGGCGAACCACATGCCGATCGCCGCAAAGGGGACGATGAAGCCGACGTCCATGTGCGACAGGCCGAAGAGCAAGCCGCTCCCGAGCGCCCCGGGAATGAACCCGAAGCTCTTGGCGAGGGCCGGAAACACGAAGCCTCGGAAGAAGAGCTCCTCGAAAAGCGGCGCTCCGACCATCACAGACGCGCCGAGCGCGATGATCACAATCCAGTGAGAGAAGAGCTCGCTCGGAATCTGCTCCTCCGGCGGCTCCAGCGATTCCGCGCCAGCAGCGGTCACCAGCCAGACGTAGCCCATGAGGATGAGCAGGGCGAAGAGCCATGCGCCCAGCACCAGCCCCAGCCAACTCAGGCGAAAGCTGCGCCGGCCATCGGGCGTCAGCGGCGCCCTGAACCCTAAGTCTCGCAGACGCACGCCCTTTGGCTTGAGGAGCAACCGGTATACCACTGCTGCAGCTATCACCTCAAACACGAGCGTGCTGAGGGCGGTTGCGGTCCGGCCCGCGATCGAGTCCTTGCCGAAAATGGCCCACGCCGGCGCCACGATGCTCGCCAGCGAGAGCACGATTGCTCCAGCCAGGACGGCGATGGCGATTAGCACGTCAACGAGGCCCCAGGGGAGCCCCCTGGCGCGCTCGGTGAACGCCTGCTCCGGGTGTGCGATGACGCTCAAGCCTGCCCCGCTAGCTTGTCCGCCCAGAGGGCCCGTGATACCATCGGCCCGTCCTGAAGGAATGCCGAAGAGCGGAGGGGAAGCGGCCCCTCCGTTCTCACTCTAAGGCAACCAGGCTCATGCAGGAAGCGTCGGGCGGCCGGCTTGGAGGCGGGGCGCCCGGCAGCCTCGTCTGCTCGCGGGGGTGGGGTTCCTGATGCAGAAGAGGGAGCGAGTCCGCGCTGCCCTGGCGGGCCAGCCCGTCGACCACGTGCCGATGAGCTTCTGGGGCCACGACTACTTGCGCGAGTGGTCGCCGCGCGGCCTCGCAGACGCCATGCTCGAGCCCTTCTTCCGCTACGACTGGGACTACATGAAGGTGAACCCCCGCGCCACCTATTACGCCGAGGCCTGGGGCGCGCGGTACAAGCCCTCCAACGACTCGACGCGCGGCCCAGAGCTGATCCAGCGCCCGCTGAACTCCGCCGCGGACCTGGCCCGGGTGGTGCGAGTCAGCGGCGTAGACGGCCCCTTCGCCGAGCAACTGGAGGCCCTCATGCTGATCCGCGGGGAGATCGGTGGCGCTGACTTCATCCAGACGGTTTTCTCTCCCCTCTCGGTGCTCGGCTATCTCGCCGGCCGCGACCTTGAGATGGTACGAGGGTGGATGAAGTCGGACCGCGAAGCCGTGCACCATGCGCTTTCTAATCTGACGGAGACGCTCTCGGATTACGGACGCGAATGCCTGCACGCCGGCGCCTCCGGCATCTTTTTCGCGACCACCGATTGGGCGACCACCGACAACCTGTCGCGCGAGCTCTACGCCGAGTTCGGCCGCCCCTACGACCTCGAAGTCCTCAGCGCTGTGGAGATGGCGGAGTTCAACGTGCTCCACGTCTGCCGGGCGCATAACATGATTGAGGACATGCTCGACTACCCCGTGCGCGCGTTCCACTGGGCAGACCGCGAACCGGGCAACCCGTCGCTGGTGGAGTTGGCGGGGCGCGTGGAGCAGGCGGTTATGGGCGGCGTGTCGCAGCAGACGATCGCCGAGGGCTCCATTCAGGAGGTCGAGCGGGAGGTGCGCGAGGCCGTCGAAGCCATGGGCGGCAGGCGCGTGCTCATCGCTCCCGGCTGCTCTATCTCTCCTCGGACGCCGCCGCAAAACCTCGAAGCCGCGGCGCGCGCGAGGTTTCTGTGAGCGCCTTCGCGCGGGAGGAGCTCAGGCGCGCTGCCCCCGGCCGGCCTTGCGCCGTGACCGTTGGCGTCTTCGATGGCGTGCACCGCGGCCACGTCTATCTGTTCTCTCATCTCCTGCGGCGCGCCCGCGCCCTGGATCTCGCCGCTGGCGCCGTGACGCTCTATCCGGACCCCGTCCGGGTGCTGCATCCCAACCGGCCCTTCTACTACCTCACGAGCCTGGAAGAGCGCATCGAGCTCCTCCGCGCCACGGGGATCGACTTCGTGGCGCCGCTGACATTCACCTCGGAGCTGGCAGAGCTGGAGCCCGCGGACTTCGTCGCCATCCTCTACCAGGAGCTGGGCATGCGCATGCTCCTCATGGGGCCGGACAATGCTTTTGGACGCCACCGCGAGGGCTCGCCCGAGGTCATTCGCGAGATTGGCGAGGAGATGGGCTTCAGAGTCGAGGTGCTGCCGGAGCCGCTGGTCGCCAGCGAGCGACCCGTGCACTCGACCGCGATCCGCGAGGCCCTCGCCGAAGGCAACCTGCGCCTCGTGGAGGAGCTGCTCGGCCGGCCCTACTCCATCCGCGGACCCGTAATGCGTGGCGATCAGCTGGGACGAAAACTCGGCTTCCCCACGGCGAACATCGGAGTGACACCGGACCGCGCCCTGCCCAAGTACGGCGTCTACGCTACCTGGGCCTACCTCGGCGAGTCTCGCTACGCCTCGGCAACAGACATCGGCATGCGGCCTCACTTCGGGGGCGACTACGTCAGCGTCGAGACGTATATCATGGACTTCGATGCCGACATCTACGGCCAGATGTTGAAGATCGAGCTCGTGGAGCGCATAAGCGCCGAGGAGAAATTCGAGACTCTGGACCAGCTGAAGGCGAAGATTGCCGCGGACGTGGCAAAGGCGCGGGAGATACTGAAGGCGTGATCTGGCACTATCCGGGCCGGGACCAGACGCTGACTTGAGAGCGGGAGCTTGCGCACTGGCTAGCCTGTAGGGGCGCAGCGGTGCTGCGCCCCTACGTCGTAATAGTCACCCGGCGTTGTCCGGTGAGCCACTGAAGGGCCCTCAAGATGACGACTAACCTCTCCGTCGACGAGCAGATGCGCATCCTCATGCGGGGTGTCGAGTACGGCGACCCGCACATCCACCGCACGATGGAGCAGGAACTGCGCGAGCGCCTGGCCGAAGGACGCCCTCTCCGCGTGTACTGCGGCTTCGACCCCACCTCGACGGACCTGACTATCGGCAACCTGGTGCCGATGCTCAAGATGCGCCAGTTCCAGCGGCTGGGCCACGAAGTCACCTTCCTCTTCGGCACCATGACCGGCATCGTCGGCGACCCCAGCGACAAGACCGCGACCCGCCAGATGCTGACAATGGAGCAGGTGGAGGCCAACGCGCGCGAGTGGCTGCGCCAGGTCTACCGCGTGCTCGACAGGGAGCGCACCATCATTCGCCGCAACGCCGACTGGCTGGCGAAGCTCACCCTCCCCGACGTGATCGAACTTGGGTCGCACTTCACGGTGGCCCAGTTCCTGGAGCGCGAGACATTCGCGAAGCGCATGCAGGAGCACAAGCCGATCTACGTGCACGAGTTCCTCTACGCTCTCATGCAGGCTCGGGACGCCGTCGAGCTCGAGACGGACGTCCAGATCGGCGGCGTCGACCAGCTGTTCAACATCATGGCCGGCCGCATCCTCCAGCGCGACCTCGGTCAGCGGCCGCTCGTCGCCATTTGCACGCCCCTCCTCGTCGGCACCGACGGTCACCTCAAGATGTCGAAGTCGACCGGGAACTACATCGGCATGGACGACCCTCCCGACGACATGTACGGCAAGGTGATGTCCATCCCCGACTCGCTGGTGCTGGACTACTTCACGCTCTTGACAGAGGTGCCGGGTGACGAACTGGGCCGCATCGGCGAGGACCTGCAGGCCGGCGGCGCCCGGGCGATGGAGGCCAAGAAGCGCCTGGGGCGGGAGATCGTTGGCCTGCTCTACGGCGCCGACGCCGCGCGCCAGGCGCAGGAGGAGTTCGAGCGCGTCTTCCAGCGCCGCGAAAGGCCCGAGGACAGCGCCATTGACCTCGCCGTCGACCTCGACAGCGACGGCTCTACGCAGGCAGATGTCACCCTTCTCCTGAGCCAGGCCGGCGTGGTGCCCAGCCGCGGCGAGGCGCGCCGCCTGCTATCGCAGGGCGCCATCTCGCTCGACGGCGCTACCCTGAGCGAGGCGAAGGTCCGGCTCAGGGAGGGCGCCCTGCTCCGCGTCGGGCGTCATCGCTTCCTGCGCATCGTGCGTAAATCCTGACCCCTCTGCGAGCGCCGAGGGCCTGTATCGAGCAGCAGGCCCCAGGCGCGTGCCAGCCGGACGCAGCAGTCGTCCGCGCTCGCTCCGAGCGCTCGGTGCACTTAACTGGAGGGGCCGCTACCCTCTGACGGGAGGCCAGAAATGCCTGACATCAGCGTCGAGGAAGCCGTCGATCAGACCTGCCGCGCGCTCATGGCGGGCGACGTCATGAAGGTCATGTCCGACTTCACGCCGGAAGCGCTCGCGGCGGTGATGGCCTCGGCCGCGGGCATCACGGCCGTGCCGTCACTAATTGGCTACGAGGTGCGCACGCACGACGTCAACGGCGATGACCACGACTTCACGATCTCCTTCCGGACGAGCGAGGGCGAGGTCACCGCAAAGGCAACCTGGCGCGAGGTCGAAGGCGCCTGGAAGATCGCGGCCCTGACCGTGGCCGGACTGTAAGGGACAGGACGGGGAGCAGAGAGAACGAGGGCCAGGAAAGCGTTCTCGAGCGGGCCCTCGTTCCTGTACGTTTGCTACTCCGCCACGGTTACCGGCGGCTCCTCGGGCTCCTCTTCCATGGTCATCATCGTCCAGCCCACCCAGAAGCCGAGCGCCGTCAACGCCGTCATCGCCACGGTGACGGGCAGCGCCAGCGCGAGATAGCTCTTTCGCAGGACGCCGTAGACGAAGAGCAGCATCTGGAGGCAGGCCAGCGCCACCACTATGCGGCCGGTGATCTGGGCGCGGCCCTGGCCGGTCATCGGGCCTTGTTCGCCTCCATCTGCCGCCGCAAGTCCGGCGGCAGCAGGTTGGGGATCGTATCTTCGATGGGGTAAGTCTCGTTGCAGTTCGCGCAGTGCAGCGAGCCGGTGACGATCTCGTCGCCCTCTTCCTTCTCGATGTTCAGGGTCAAGGGGCCCTTGCACACCGGGCAGGCGAGGATCTCCATCATGTCTTTGCGCATCGTTGGTCCTGAGCTGGCGGAAGCTGGAAAGCGGGCCGCCGGATCCGAGCGCGACCCCTGCGAATTCTAGGTATGGCCCCGAAGGAGTGTCAAACAGGTTGTGTGCGGGGACCAGGACATCCTATACACCCGGGAGGGGCGGGGAACGGCTACCAGGTTTACGTTGCTTCTGTCCTTAGGCTCTCGGGTTGGGGGGCCGAAGGCCCTAGTCTTAAGGAGTTGGCGGGGTGGCGTCCCTATGTGCCAGAGCAGCTGGAGCCGCGCCCGTGGTTATCGACTACAAGCTCTGCGAGCCATCAGCCCGGAGACGGCGCGTGAGGCCGTCCTCGAATATCTAAGGTCAGCGAACGCAACGGCATGCGCGGCTACCGCGGCGGCCGCCGCCCGGCAGACCAGCGGCGAGCTGCGTATACGCCTGGCCCGCGCTAGGCAGCGGCCGCTTCGTTCCGGCGGCGCAGGCGGCGCAGGGCGGCCCGGGCGGCGTTGCCGTAAAGGGCCGCGTCCTGTGGCTGGGGGAGCAGGGCGGGCAGGATGGGTCGGCCGGAGAGCGCGCGATAGGCCAGGGCGCTAAGGGCCAGGGTCAGGAAGTAGCCGAGTGTGGTGCCCAGGGCAGCGCCTGGCACGCCGAAGAGGTGGATCAGGACGATGTCGGTCGGGATCGTAGCGAGCAGTGTCGCCAGGGCGATCCAGGCGTTGATGATCGGGCGCCCCCGGCTGAAGACGTAGGAGCCGAGTATCTTGGCCCCGGCGATGGCCACCGTGCCCGGTAGAAGCAGGAGGTAAGGCAGCACCGATTCGCGGTACGCCTCGCCGAAGACGACTGGTATCCAGAGCCAGGCAATCAGCGCCGCTCCGGCGGCTCCGACCCCGGTCACGAGCATGGTGTTGCGGCAGACGACAGGCGTGGCGTCCGCCGCGCGGGCGTCATCCGCGGGCGTGATGCTCGTCAGCAGCACGATCGCGACGGAGTTGGCGATGATCCACAGCCCCTCCGTCTGCGAGCTGGCGACGGTATAGAGGCCGACACCGCCGGTGTTCACGAACACCAGGATCAGGAACACGTCCAGGCGGTAATTCAGGAGCTGGATCAGGTTGGTGATCTGGCCCTGTCCGCCGAATTTGACCGCCTTTACGAGCAGCGACAGGGACGCCAGCCGGCGCGGCCAGGAACGAGGCCCGAGCAGGGCGTAGGCCAGCAACAGCGGCGGCAGGTAGGCCAGGCTCCAGGCCCAGACGGCGCTGGACACGGTGAGGCCGGAGGCAAGCTCGACGGCGCCCAGGCAGGAGAGCATCGACAGCGGCAGGGCAAGCTCGAGGACGTTCATCGCCGTGAAGCGGCCACCGGCCCGCAGCAGGCCCTCGGCAAGCCTGAGCTGGATTACGGCGGGAATCGTGGGGATGACCAGAGCGTACGGGATGTCTCTGCCTTCGACCTGGCCGTCGAAGAAGAGGGCTGTGACGCCTACTCCCACGGCGCTGACGCCGGCGGCGAAGAGTGAGATGCTGAACCCCGCCTCGGTCGCCTGTCGGAGGCTGAACTCGTTGCGGGCCACGTAGTAGAACCCCGCCGCGCTCACGCCCAGGTTCAGGAATGCGAATCCCAGGCTCACCGCTGCCTGGTACAGCGCTGCCGTGCCGCGGCCTTCCGGGCCCAGGGCGCGGGCGAGCAGGATTGCCACGAAGAAGCCGAGGGTGTTGCTCGCCAGCGCCGCCACGAAGACCAGGTTGATGTGCAGGAGGAAGCGCCCGGCAAGCGGGTGCTCCGGCTCGGGCTCGGGCAGGCCGGTGACGGGAGGCAGCGCTGTCGTCGTGCTGTCGCGGACTGGTCCGAGGGACATGCGGCTCCCGGAGGCAATAGTCAGCCCAGATTATCGTTCCGGCGGGAGGCGGCGCTCACCAGGCCGAGAGCCTGGCCGTCAGCTCCTCGCGGAGGCGCTCGATCAGGTCGGGCGGGACGACCAGCGAAAGCTCCGAGAGCCGCAGGTTGGCGTAGCGCAGGGCAGAGGCGCGGTCGAAGACGTCGTCGCTGTCCGCGGTCTCGGCCACAAGGGCGTCGACGAGGGCGTCGAAGCTGCGCCCGAGGGCGGCGCCCACCTCCTCGTCGGACCCGGCGCGCAGGGCATCGTCACCCAGCATTCGCGCCAACTGGGCCAGCACTTCGGGCCTGACGGCCATCGGGGTTATCGGGGGTGGATCAGGTGCGGGCTACACCGCGGATCTTGTTGTAGCAAGAGCTGCAGTAGACCGGACGGTCGCCCCGTGGGATGAAAGGGACCTCCGTCATCATGCCGCACTCGGCGCAGGCGGCTGGGTGCATCTGGCGCGGCGTCTTGCCGCCGAAGCTGGCGAATACGCCGTAACGCACGTAGCCGTCCTCTGGCTCCTGGGCCTTGGCAGTCCTGCGGGCCGTCCGGCAGCGCGGGCAGCGCGCCGGCTCGTTCTGAAGACCTTTGCCGGCGTAGAACTCCTGCTCGCCCGCCGTAAAGATGAACGTAATGCCGCAGTCCTTACAAGTAATCTCTTTGTCTACGTATGCCAACTCGTGTGCAACCTCCTTGAGCAAGACAAACCGCTGGGCATCTTAAGGATCGAGATGCGCAAGGCACAAGCCCACGCTCTCACGAATGACTTTCGACCGGATCAGGCATTTAGAATAGGCCCGCTATGCCCGAAGTCCCTGACCTCGAGGCCATCCGCGGCTTTTTGAACCGGCGCATCGTTGGAAAGAAGGTTCAGCGGGTGGATGTCTTTATCCCTATCGTCGTCAGGATACCACGAAACGATTTCGTACGGCTGCTCACGGGTGACACCTTCGGCGAGGTGCAGCGCCACGGCAAGTTCCTGCTCTTCACCTTCGCTTCCGGCAGGGTCATGGTAATCAACCCCATGCTCACCGGCCGCTTCGCCTACGTCGACCGGAAGGAGAAGCGGCGCGCTCGGACTTGCTTCGCCCTCGCGGTCGACGACGAGCACGAGCTCCGCTATGCCGACGAGCGGGTCATGGGCAGAGTCTACCTCGTGCCGCTCGAGGAGCTTCACACGGTGCCCCAGTTCGCCGAGATGGGACCGGATGTGCTGTCGCCAGAGTTGACGGAAGAGGTGTTTCGGGAGCGGCTCCGCCGCCACAACGGGATGATCAAGGGCATTCTCGTGAACCACAGGTTCGTTGCCGGCATCGGCAACGCCTACGCGGACGAGATCCTGTGGGAGGCCCGCATCCACCCCTATCGCAAGCGCACGCAACTCTCGGACGAGGATGTCGGCCGCCTTTACGCAGCCGTGCGCGCGGTCTTCGAGTGGGCGATCCCGATCGTGGCCCGGGTGTTCTCGGAGTCCCTGGACTACACCGAGTGGCGTGACCACCTGCGCGTGCACCGCCGCGGCGGCCAGCCCTGCCCGCGCTGCGGCACCCGCATCAGCGAGATCACCGCCGGTCAGCGTATCACGAGCTTCTGCCGCACCTGCCAACCGGGGCCTTAGGCGACGGCAGGGCGCTTCGCGGGCGAACCCGGGCCGCAGTACCGTCACGCGCGCTGCTGTTGGACGCGGCCGGGACTCGACAGGGGAGGGCACGCCGTTACGCGTGTAGTCGAACAGGGCGCGCCGTCCCGTGACAGCCGGCCAGGAGCGGTTGCACCGCCGACGACGGGGGCAAGCGCCGCTTCGGGACCGAGATGCGAGGGTTAAAGCTCGCTGGGCTCCGCCTTGTCGAGCTCGAAGGTGCGGTGCAGCGCCCTTACGGCGTCCACCACGCGGTCCTCGCGGACGATGCAGGTTATGCGGATCTCGCTGGTTGAGATCATTTCGATATTGATGCCCTCTTCGTAGAGACAGCGGAACATGCGCGAGGCATAGCCAGGCGCGCTCTGGATGCCGGTGCCGACGATGCTCACCTTGCCGATGTGGTCGTCGGTGGTCACTCCGGCCGCGTTGATTTCCTTCGCCACCTTCTGGACGATGGGCGCCGCCTTCGCAAGGTCGCCCCTGGAGACCGTGAACGTGAGGTCGGTCAGGCCCTGCGTGCTGGCGTTCTGGACGATGACGTCCACGGAAAGGTGGTTGGCGGCCAGGGGCTCGAATACTGCTGCAGCGATACCGGGCTGGTCCGGCACACCTTGAATCGTGATCTTGGCGACGTCGAGGTCGTGGGCGATGCCCCTGACGCGCTTGAACTCCTCCATCGTGATGCCTCCCTGGATCATCGTCCCCGGGGTGTCCTCGAAGCTCGAGGCCACGAGGATCGGGATGCCGTAGACCGCGCCCAGCTCTACTGCCCGAGGCGCCATGACCTTCGCGCCTTTGCTCGCCAGCTCCAGCATCTCCTCGTAGGTGATCTCCTTGAGCTTGCGGGCATTGGGCTCGATGCGCGGGTCGGCCGTGTAGACCCCCTGGACGTCGGTATAGATCTCGCATGCCGCGTTCAGGGCGGCGGCAAAGGCGACCGCGGTCGTGTCCGACCCGCCTCGGCCTATCGTCGCAATGTCCTCCCCCTCGGTGACTCCCTGGAACCCGGCGACGATTACCACGCGCCCGCGGGCGACCTCCGCCTGGACGCGTTTCGGCTCCATCGCCAGGATGCGGGCGTTGCGGTGCACGGCAGAGGTGCGCATGCCTGCCTGCGCGCCCGAAAGGCTGATCGCGTCGACACCGAGGTCGTGCAGGGCCATCACCATGAGGGCGCTGGACACGGTCTCGCCCGTCGAGAGCAGGACGTCCATCTCCCGCGGCTCAGGATGGTCCGTGATCTGGTGCGCCAGCGCTATCAGCTCATCCGTCGTGTCGCCCATGGCGGATACGACCGCGACCACGTCGTCACCCTGGCGCCGGCGGCTGGCGATGCGCCGGGCGACGTTCTTTATGCGCTCAGCATTGGCGACGGACGAGCCGCCGTACTTCTGGACGACCAGGGCCATGGAATCTCCCGTGTTGCTGCCATAAAAGGCGGCAACGCTCGCGGCTGGCTTCTATTCGCTCAGTATATTAATGACGGCCGCCTCTACGGGGAAATGGCGCTCACGGTGACGCTCTCTCGGCCGGAGAGCACCGGGATCAGCGCGAAGGGGACTAGGGTGCGCCGCCTGACACGATGTGCGCCCCGGCCTCCGTTGGCCTGGTGATGATGCTGCGGCCGCTGTAGCCGTGCGAGATCGCTGCTTGCGTCATCAAGCGCGCCACGCGTTCCTCGTTCTCGACCGTGAAGGCGGCGACGGTGGAGCCGCCGCCGGAGAGGTAGGCTGCCACGGCGCCGCCGTCCTTCGCGCCCTGCATGATCGGGCCGAGGCCCGGGAAGATCTCGCCTCGCACCGGTTGGTGCATCCGGTCCTGTGTCGCCTCGTCCAGGAGGTCATAGCGCTCGGCCGCGAGGGCCGCGAGGAAGAGGGCCACCCGGCTGGAGTTGAAGATGGCATCCTCGCGGGAGAGCGACTTCGGCAGCCGGCGCCGGCTTTCCTGTGTTGGCATCTCGAAGTCTGGCACGAAGACGACGACCTTGAGGGCCGCGGGCACCGGAAACGCGAGGTGGATCAGCCTCTCTCTGCCCCTGACGCCCACCTGCAGCCCGCCGAAGAGGCAGGGGGAGATGTTATCGGGAAAGCCCTCGAGGCTCGTCCCCATCTCGAACAGGCGCTCCAGGTCGTGGATGCCGTCCAGCATGGCGTTACCGGCCAGGAGGCCCGCGGCGCGAAGCGCGGCGCTGGCGCCGAGGCCGCGCGCCAGCGGTATGGCCTCGTCCCAGGTGACGTCGAGGCGCGGCGCCTGCTTTCCCTCGAAGGCAGCTTGCACGCCCTGCCGCACCAGCCGCCCGCCAATGCTCTCCCGCGGCGGGCGGCCTTCCACGGTGCGGACTGTCACGGTGCTCCAGATGTCGAGCGCCAGCCCGAGGCAGTCGAACCCCGGGCCGAGGTTCGCGGATGTCGCCGGGACGCGCACGGTGATCAGCATTTCAGCGTTTCGGCATGGCAGGAGCTCAGCATCTAAGCGGACTGTCCGGCTTTCACTGCGGCGAGAGAAAGGCTAACAGGTTTGACCCTATTGGGGAGCAGACCTATGATGGCGCTTGCCAAACGGCAGGTCTGGGCCTTGAGCGGCGACCTACTCGATGAGGCGGTTCGGCGGGCGCGGGACTGTGCTCCGGCGGCTTCCTCGAAGGCACAGGACGGGATTAACGAGTCTTGGCAGCGCCTGCTTCCGCCCCGCGCGTAGACCGCATCACCCGCTTTAACATTGCCCTGCTCTCCTGGCTGCTTCTCGCCGCGATCATCCTCGGCGCCCTCGTCCTCGCCTTCCTCCTGAGCGTCGACGATGCCGGACTGGCGACCAGGGAGGTGCTATTCAACGTCGGCCACGTGCTGCGCTGGGCCCTGTACGCCGGCACGGCGGTCGTCTTCGTCATCCTCGCCCTTGGTCCGGCGCACCGGTCGCAATACTGGCGCATCGGCAAACCGGAGAAGCGCTGGGACCGCATCCTGGAGCGGGCGAAGGTCTTCCTGATCTACGGCATCGGCCAGGGCCGCATGCCCAACGACCTCTACGCCTCGGTGATGCACCTCTTCATCTTCTGGGGCTGGGTGGTGCTGTTTATCGGCACCGTGATAATCGCCACTCACGCGGACGTCGTGTACTTCCTCGAGGGCCGTATTTATCTCGCGTACTCCGCAATCCTGGACGCCTTCGGTCTCCTGGCCTTCATCGGCCTGGCGATGGCCCTCGTGCGGCGCCACATCCTCCGGCCGCCGCGGCTGCGCCTCGGGAGCCTGTGGGACGATGTCGTGCTGCTCTGGATGATGCTCGCGATCGTCGTCACGGGCTTCATCGTCGAAGGCATGCGCGTCGGCACGGTCGAGATCCCCGGCGGGGAGTTCGAGGCCCACGGCGCGGCCTTCATGGACGACCTCGGCATCGCCCACATAAGCACTCGGGTTGTGGCGAACCCGGACTGGGCGCCCTGGTCGCCCATCGGCTACGTGATCGCGAAGCTCGCCGACGGCTGGGGCATGAGCGCTTCATCGATGCTCGACGTGCACAAAGTGATGTGGTGGATCCACACCCCGCTGGCCCTGGCCTGGACCGCGTGGGTGGGCTACGGGAAGATCGGCCACATAATCAAGGGCTCCGCGAACATCTTCATGCGGGATTTGCGCTCGCCGAAGGGGCTTCTCGCGGGTTCCCGGCTGGCGCCCATCGAAAACTTCGAGACCGCGGAGAGCTTCGGCGCGGGCCGGCTCCAGGACTTCACCTGGAAGCAGCTCATGGATGTCGACGTCTGCGTGCGCTGCGGCCGCTGCGAGGCGAACTGCCCCGCCTTCCTCACCGGCAAGGAACTCACCCCCATGGGCTTCCTCAAGGACATCAAGGACTACATGGAGGAAACCGGGCCGAAGATCGTCCAGGCGCGGCGCGCCGGCAACTTCGACCCGCTGCCGGGCGAGCGCATGATCGCCGGCGATGTCGTCAGCTTCAACACGATCTGGGACTGCGTGACCTGCGGCGCCTGCGAGACCCAGTGCCCTGTGATGATCGAGCACATCGGCAAGCTCCAGGACATGCGCCGTTACCTGGTGCTCACGGAGGGCAACATGCCCCCGACGGCGCAGGCCGTCCTCACCCAGCTCGAACAGCGCGGCCACCCCTGGCGAGGCACCAGCCTCACGCGCGCCAGCTGGATGGAAGGCCTGGATATCCCGCGCTTCACCGGCGAGCAGGAGTTCCTGTACTGGGTCGGTTGCTCCGGCGCGCTCGTGGACCGGAACGTGCCGATCACGCGCGCCGTCGCGCGGCTGCTCAAGGAAGCTAACGTCAGCTTCGGCTGCCTGGGCGAGGAAGAGGTCTGCAACGGCGACCCGGCGCGGAGGCTGGGCAACGAGTACCTGGCGCAGGAGCAGATGAAGGGCGCGATTGAGCTCCTGAACCAGAAGGGTGTGTTCAAGATCATCACCAACTGCCCCCACTGCTTCAACATCTTCCGCAACGAGTACCCGGAGTTCGGCGGGCGTTATGAGGTCTTCCACCACACGGAGGTCCTGGCGCACTTGATCGAAGAGGGCCGCCTCTCGCCGAAGGTCGACCTGAACCAGAAGATCACGTATCACGACTCCTGCTACCTTGGCCGCCACAACGGCGTCTTCGAAGCGCCGCGGGTCATCCTGGGCGCGCTGCCGGACGTCGAGTTCGTGGAGATGCCGCGCAGCCAGCGCCAGAGCTTCTGCTGCGGCGCCGGCGGCGGCCACATGTTCGTCGATGAGAGCCAGGGCAAGCGCATCAATCACGCCCGGGCAGAAGAAGCCCAGAGCACAGGGGCCGGCATTGTTGCCAGCAACTGCCCCTTCTGCATCCAGATGTTCGAAGACGGCGTCGCGACGGTGGAGCCCGACGAGACGAAGCGCATGAGGCCGCTGGACCTGGCCGAGCTGCTTGAGATGACCGTGCTCGGTAGGCCGCAGCGGCCGGGTGAGGCGGCGAGGCCGCCCTCGCCTGACGGCGGTCAGCCGGAGGGTGCGGCCGTCGCCGTCGAAGATAAGCCAGCGGACACGTCGCCCCCCGCCGCCGCCGTGTCGGAAGACAAGCCCGGAGATCAGCGGTAGGAGCTTGCCCTAAAGCCCCTTCGCGGACAGATTTGTTTCAGGGTGTCCCCCGCCTTGGGAGCAGGACTGCGCGTCGGGTCGCCCGCGACTGGAATCGGAGGTATTAGATGGCTCTCAACATCGTTTGCTGCGTAAAGCAGGTGCCCGACCCCGAGACACCCGCGAGCGCCTTCAGGGTGGATGAAGGCGCGAAGAAGGTAGTGCCCGCCCCGGGCATTGCCCCGGTGATCAGCCAGTTCGACGCCATCGCCGTCGAGGCGGCGCTCCGGATCAAGGACGCCAAGGGCGAAGGCAAGATCACCGTCCTCAGCCTTGGTCCCGATAGCGCCCGCGACGTGATCAAGCATGGCCTGGCCATGGGGGCGGACGAGGGCGTCCTCCTGAACGACCAGGCCCTGTTCGATGGCGACCCCTTCGCTACGGCGACCGCACTCACGGCCGCCATCAAGAAGATCGGCGACGTGAACCTCGTCCTCTGCGGCCGCCAGGCGGTCGACTGGGACTTCGGCGTCACCGGCCTGGCCATCGCCGAAATCCTGGGCTGGCCGGCGATCTCGATCACGAAGAGCGTTACCGTGACCGACGGCACTGTCCGCGCCGAGCGCGTCCTGGGAGACGCCTTCGAGACGGTCGAAGTCCCGCTCCCGGCCGTCGTGACCGTAAGCAACGAGCTCGGTGAACCGCGCTACCCGAAACTGCCGCAGATCATGGCCGCGGCCCGCAAGCAGGTTACCGTCTGGACGGCCGCAGACCTCGGCCTCAGCCCTGACCAGGCCGGCAGGAGTGGCTCCCGCCTGAATCTGGAGCGGCTGTTCATCCCCCAGGTGAAGAGCCAGTGCGAGTTCATAGAAGGGGACACGCCCGAGGAAATGGCCAAGAACCTGGCCCGCAAGTTGCGCGAGGCGAAGCTGATCTAAGGCTCGCCGGCGAGCCGGCCAGGGGTCAAGAAATCTCGCGGCCATGGGCCGCTGAACCGAAACAGGAGTAGTTGGATGTCCGGAATACTGGTACTTGCGGAGCACAAGAACGGCGAACTGATAGGCCTGAGCACCGAGATCCTCGGCGCCGCCCGACGCCTGGCCGATCAGCTGGGCGAGAAAGTGGTCGCCCTGAGCCTGGGCAGCGGCGCCGGCGAGGCCGCCAGGAAGGCCATCACCTATGGCGCCGACTCGGCCCTCACCGTCGAGAACCCGGCGCTGGACGAGTACAGCGGCGACGCCTGGGTGGCGGCGCTCCTCGCCGCCCACAAGGAAGTCGAACCGTCCATCGTGCTCATGGGCCAGACGATGGTCGGACGCGACCTCGCCCCCCGCTACGCCGTGCGGGCAGGCACGGGCGTGGCGATGGACTGCATCGACCTCTCGATCGAGGGCGGGAAGCTGGTCATGACCCGGCCGGTGTTCGGCGGCAATGCCCACGCTTCCTACACCAGCAAGACTTCCCCCGCGGTCGCCACCGTGCGCGCGAAGTCGCAGGAGCCACTGGAGCCGGACCCGTCCCGCAGTGGTGAGGTGAAGGCGATCTCGGTCGACGTCTCGAGCCGCTCGAAGGTTGTCGGGCGCGAGGAGGTCAAGGCGGAGGGCATCCGCCTCGAGGACGCGAAGGTAGTGGTCTCCGGCGGCCGCGGGCTCGGCGGGCCCGAGGGCTTCGAGCAGCTGCACCAACTGGCGGAGGTCCTGGGCGGCGCTGTGGGCGCCAGCCGCGCCGTGGTCGACCTCGGCTGGGTGCCGGTCTCGCTCCAGGTCGGGCTGACGGGCAAGGTCGTGACGCCAGACCTCTACATCGCTGTCGGCATCTCGGGCGCAAGCCAGCACGTCGCCGGCATTACGGGTGTGAAGAACGTCGTCGCCATCAACAAGGACAAGGACGCGGACATCTTCAAGATCTCCCGCTACGGCGCCGTGGTCGACTGGAAGCCGTTCATGGCCGCGTTCCTGGAGGAGTGCAAGCGCCTCAAAGCCTAGCTCTGCCGGCATCGCGCGCCGCGGGCCGGCAGCGCGGCCGGCCGGTCTGCGGCGATTTCGATGCCTTATGCTGGAGACAGGCGTCCCCAGGCGCCTCAGTACTCACTAGAGGTGGCCATGTCCAAGCTCGCTGAAGCCATCCGGCGCACTTTGAGGTCCGAGGCAGCCCCCATGGGCTTCGGCGCCGCGCGCGCGGCGCCGAAGCCCACTCTCCTGGTCGGTGTGCTCGGCCCTTCGAGCGCGGAGGCGGACCTGGTGGTCCTGGACGGGCGCCGCGCGCTGCCGTCCCCCCCGGACATCGAACGCGCGAAGGGGGCCGGCACGGCGGTCGTCGGACTGCGTGCTAACGACGTGGACCGGGCGACGCTCGTGGACCTCGCCAAGGCCGGCCTGGACTTCCTGATCTTCGAACCTGAGGCAACGCCGGCCGCGGCGCTGCTCGCTAACGACCTGGGTTACGTCCTCGCCATCAGCGGCAGCCCGGACGAGAACTACCTGCGCTCTCTCGCGCCGCTCAACCTGGACGCCTTCTATCTAGATGACCTCCCCTCGCCTCTCACGGTGGCGCGACAACTCGAGTTGACGCGCATCGGCGTCTTCGGCGGGCGGCCGATCCTCGCCCGCGTGCCGGCCGACGCCAACCAGACGGACCTGGAGTGCCTGCGCGCCGCAGGCGTGGTCGGCTTGCTGGTCGAGGACGCCTCCGGCGTAGCGCGGCTCAAGGAGACCGTGATGTCGCTCCCGCCTCGCCGCGCCCGCAAGGACGAACGCCCCTCGGTTGCCGTCTCCCTTCCTCGCTCCCAGCCCGACCACGACCACGACGACGACGACGACGAGGACGATTAGTCCGGATATCCCCAGGTCACCGAGTCCGGCCCTGGGCCGCCGGAGGCGGCTGCCGTGCGCGCCTCGGACTGCCAGAGATTCAGGCCTTCGGGGCTGCGCATGAATGGCC
>DATLYJ010000123.1 GCA_035574915.1 Dehalococcoidia bacterium
CCCCGTGGAATCCACCACCGCCACGCTGCCCTGGGCCTGATGGACCGCCTTCCAGGCCGCCTGCTCCTGGTCGATGCCCGGCGCTACGACGGGAGGGTTGCCGTCCATGATCTCCGCGCAGCGGCGTCCGGGTTCCGCGGCGAGCAAGTCCTCGATGCGGATGAGCCCTTCGAGGCGGCCTTCGCGCACTACTGCGACGTCTACGGCGCTTTCAAAGCGTTTACCGATGATGCCGTCACGCGCTTCCCCGGCCGTCGTGGCGGGTGAAACGACCGGTACATTTCGCACCAGGTGCTGGCTGGCGGTGTCGGCTTCGAACGCCTCGATCAGGGCGAGCCTGCTGTCTTCCATGGTCGCGTCCCTCCGCGCCTTCGCTGCGCCGAATCTAGCACGCGCTCGCATTCGCGGGCCGGTCCTGGGAGAGTGGGCCAGCGAAGGTCGGCTCGACAGGTGAGCGGACAGCGGCCCTTGGCGGACGGCAGGCCAGGTTGTAAGATCGAGGTCTGATGGCTGACGTAATCCCCGGCCAGACGAGTAACCGCGACCTCGCAGTCCCGCGACTCACCGCGGGACGCCCCTCCGCGCTGAACGCCCTCATCCTTAGTTAGCCCCGTCCTGCCCTGGGCGGGTACGGGGCACTCCGGACCTTAGCCGGCGGCTTCAACCCGCCCAGTGAAGGAGGACTGTAGGATGATCCCTCGATTATCGAGCCGAATTGATAGGATCAGGGACGCTATGACCGAGACCCGGGAACGGCCGGCCCGCGAGGTGCGCATCGACCGCTACGAGCCGAAGACCTTCGAACCGAAGTGGCGGGAGCGTTGGGAGGCCGAGCAGATCTACAAGACCTTCGAGGACCCCTCGAAGCCGAAGTTCTACTGCCTGGACTTCTTCCCCTACCCCAGCGGCGACGGTCTCTCAGTCGGCCACGTCCGCAACTACGTGCCCACGGACGTCATCTCCCGCTACTACCGCATGCGGGGCTACAACGTGCTGCACCCGATGGGCTGGGACGCCTTCGGACTGCCGGCGGAGAACCACGCGATTCAGACAGGCATCCACCCGGCTCAGACGGTGAAGAACAACACGGACACCTACAGGCGCCAGCTGCGCATGGTGGGCACCTCGTACGACTGGTCGCGCGAGATCAACTCGAGCTCGCCGGACTACTACAAGTGGACGCAGTGGTTCTTCCTCTTGCTGTACAAGCGCGGCCTGGCGTACCGCGCCATCCAGCCCGCCTGGTGGTGTCCGAAGGATGCGACCGTCCTGGCGAACGAGGAGGTCGAGGGTGGCCTCTGCTGGCGTTGCGGCACGGAAGTGGTCAAAAAGGACATGCCGCAGTGGTTCTTCAAGATAACGGACTACGCCGACCGCCTGATCGAGGACCTGGACCTGATTGACTGGCCGGAGCGCATCAAGACGATGCAGCGGAACTGGATCGGCCGCAGCGAGGGCGCCGAGTTCGAGATGAGGGTCCAGGGCCGGGAGGGGCTCTCCTTCCGCGTGTTCACTACGCGGCCGGACACGAGCTTCGGCATGACGTTCGCCGTGCTGGCGCCCGAGCACCCGCTGGTGCCCGAAATTACCACACCGGACCGGCAGGACGAGGTGAAGGCCTTCGTCGAGCGCGTCTCGCGCGTGTCCGAGATCGAGCGGCTGTCCACCGAAGGTGACATAAAGTCGCGCGGGGTCTTTACCGGGGCGTACGCCATCAACCCGTTCAATCAGCGTCCGGTCCCCATCTTCCTCGCCGACTACGTGCTCGCCACCTACGGCACCGGCGCGATTATGGCCGTGCCCGGCGAAGACCAGCGCGACTGGGATTTCGCGAAGGCGTACGGTCTGCCGATCATCCGCACGGTGCAACCTCCCGAGGGCTGGGAGGGCGAGGCCTACACCGGCGACGGCCCGAAGATCAACTCCGATTGGCTGGATGGGACGCCAACGGTGGCCGAAGCGATCGAGAAGGCGATCGCCTGGCTCGTGGACCAGGGCATCGGCGAGCGCACCATCAACTACCGCCTGCGCGACTGGCTGATCTCTCGCCAGCGGTACTGGGGCGCGCCGATCCCGATCGTGCACTGCGCCAGGTGCGGCGAGGTGCCGGTGCCCGAGGACCAGTTGCCGGTGCGCCTGCCCGATATCGAGAACTATGCGCCCTCCGGCACCGGACGGAGCCCGCTGGCCAATGTCCCGGAGTTCGTGAACACCACCTGCCCGAACTGCGAGGGCCCAGCAGAGCGCGAGACGGACACGATGGGCGGCTTCGCCTGCTCGTCCTGGTACTTCCTGCGCTTCACCAGCCCGCACGAAGACAGCTACCCCTTCGACCCGCAGGCCATGCGCTACTGGATGCCCGTCGACCTGTATGTGGGCGGCGCCGAGCATGCGGTAATGCACCTGCTGTACGCCCGCTTCTGGACGAAGGTGATGTACGACGCGGGGATCGTGCCGTTCAAGGAGCCCTTCCAGAAGCTCATGAACCAGGGCGTCGTGCATGCGCCCGATGGGCTGCGCATGTCCAAGAGCAAAGGCAACGTGATCACCCCGGACAGCGTCGTCGAGCGGTTCAGCGCCGACGCCCTCCGCGGCTACGAGCTCTTCATGGCACCCTTCGAGCAGAACGTGAACTGGAGTGAGGAAGGCGTCCGCGGAATCCATCGCTGGCTAAACCGCGTCTGGCAGTTGGTCCTCGACGAGCCGGACTATGGCGACCCTGGCGCCGAAGCCGTGCGCGAGATGCGCCGCTGGACGCATCGGACGATCCGCAAGGCGACGGAGGATATCGAGCGGCTGCACTTCAACACTATGATCTCGGCCCTGATGGAGTACACGAACTTCCTGCAGGCGGCGCGCGAGGCGGGGCCGGTGCAGCGCGAAGCGTGGGATGAGGCCATCGACGCGATGCTGCGCATGCTGGCTCCGCCCGTGCCCTACATCGCCGAGGAGCTCTGGATGCGCCGGGGCGGGGCGTTCAGCGTCCACCAGCAGTCATGGCCCTCATACGATGACGCGCTGGCGGCTGCCGATACGTTCACGCTGGTCGTGCAGGTCAATGGCAGGTTGCGCGACCGGTTCGAAGTGCCTGTCGACATCAGCGAGGAGGCGGCGAAGGAGATGGCTCTGGCCAGTCCGCGCGTGCGTGCCCACACGGAGGGCAAGGAGCTGGTGCGCGTGCTTTACGTCCCCGGCCGCCTGGTGAACATCGTCGTCAGGTAGCGCACATGTCGCGGCGCGCCGTTGACACGCTCCGGCACTCCCAGGACCAGGGCTCAGACGCTCGGGCGGCAGTGGCGGGACAGGGCAATGACCTCCGGCCGCTGGGCGGGCGGGAGCAGCGAGGCGCGTCACGTTAGGCCGCTACCTCCTGGCGCCGTTGCTAGCCGCCATGCTGCTGGCCGCTTGCGGCGACGACGATGGTGGCGGCGCCGGCGCCGGGGACGCGCCCAAGGTGACGCCAACGCCGCGGGAAGTCACCGTCATCAGCACCATTCCCGCCCTCAGTCCAACTCCGGCTACCGGTGGCGGTCGCGCCTCAGACGAACGTGTCGCCTTCCAGACAGAGGACGGAGTCGTCATTCGCGGGCACGTCTATACGGCGCCGGGGCCCCAGCGGCGGGCCGTGATCTTCGCCCACATGTTTACCGATGACCAGCGCTCCTGGCAGCCCTTCGCGAGGGAACTGGCGGCCTCCGGCGTGGCGACCCTGACCTTCGACTTCCGCGGTTACGGCGAGACCGGCGGTAGCAGGGACGTGAGCCGCATTGACCGCGACCTGGCCGCGGCCGTGCTCTTTCTGAAGTCGCGGGACTATCCGCTCATCTACCTGGTAGGCGCGAGCATGGGTGGCACGGCAGCCCTGAAAGTCGCCGCCAGCCAGGAAGTCGCGGGGGTCGTTGCCGTCTCCGCACCTGTCAGCTTCATGGGCCTGAGCGCGCAGTCGGACGTTACGCGCGTGACGGAGAGAAAAGCCTTTCTCGCCAGCCGTAACGACCCCGAGGGCGCCGCCCAGGCCCTGCAGCAATTCATGCAGCTGGCGCCGGAACCCAAGGAATCCTTCCTCTTCGAGGGTTCCGCGCACGGTACGGCCCTGCTCCAGGGCGCGACGGCAGGGCCATTCAAGGCCTGGATAAGCGAATTCGTACAACGCTAGCGGCCCGCGCCTGTAACGGTTCATCGCTTTCCCGGGTTTTCGACCGTAGGAGATGGGGGCAGCTTCGTTACGGGGCCGTGAGGACAGGTGAACCCGGAGGGGCTTGGAGCAAGTGGCCGTCTTGTGTTAAACACTGCCTGATGGCTACTGTCCGAGTTCCCCGTCCGACGTAGATTGAGAATCCTCGTTGTAAGCCCGTACGACCTCGCGATCTCCGGCGGCGTCACCAGTCACGTCAACCAGGTCGTAAAGCAGTTTCGGCGCATGGGCCATGAAGCCCTGCTGCTAGGCCCCGCTTCCCGTCCCCTCAAGCCCGATCGCTTCACGGTCCGCATCGGCGGGACCATACGCTTCTTCTCGAAGGGAGATGCGGCGCGGATCAACTTCAACCCTCTGATCATTCGCGAAGTCCGGCGCTTCCTCAGCGGCCAGGAGTTCGACGTTGTCCATCTACACGAGCCGTTCGTGCCATTCCTTGGCCCGGCAGTCCTGAAGCTCGGCAAGGCGATCAAGATCGGCACCTACCACGCCTCTCGGTCCGGGCCGCACTGGCCTTACATCGTCATCCTGCCGTTCATTCGCTTCTGGGACCGGCGACTGGACGGCCGCATTGCCGTCTCCGGGCGGTCGCAGATGCTGATCAACCGCTACGTGCCGGGCGACTACAAGATCATCCCTAACGGCATCGACTTCGGGCGCTTCGCGACGCCAGCGGGCCAGCCACAGAAGTTCCGGGACTCCAACCCTACGATCCTTTATGTCGGGCGCCTCGAACCGCGGAAGGGCGTCGAGTACCTGATCCGCGCCTTCCCGATGATCAAAGCCGCGATGCCGAAGGCGCGCCTGGTGATCGTTGGCGAAGGCGGACTCATGGACAACTGCCAGCGCCTGGTGAGGCGCCTTAACCTGGACGATGTCTTCTTCGAAGGACACGTGCCGGGGTCGCAGCTACCTGGCTACTTCCAGCGCGCCGACCTCGTGTGCGTGCCATCCACGGGCAACGAGAGCTTCGGCATTGTGCTCGCCGAGGCCATGGCCGCGGGGACGCCCGTGGTCGCTTCCCGGATCGAGGGGTTCCGGACGCTGATCGAAGACCGGCGCACGGGCGTTTTCGCCGAGCCGCGCGACCCGGAAAGCATCGCCGAGAAGGCGCTCATGGTGCTGCAGAGCGGCGAGTTTCGCCAGGAGCTAATCGAGAACGGCCAGGAGAAGGCCAGGCGCTACGACTGGGAGAACGTGTGTTACGAGCTCCTGGAGTACTACGAGTCGTTGCTGGAGACGGTGCCGGCCAGCAAGCCGCGGGCTGTGCTCAGCACGGCTGGCTGAGGCGAGGCAGGGCACCCGCAAAGCCCGCCAGGGTCCCGTGAGCGCGCGGTAGGTGTGGTCGGACTGGCGTAAGTGGGCTCAGCCTGCGCGCGCTGGCGCCAAGGGCTCCACCCGAGACCGCCGCCGCAGCATTGGCAGCGCTCGGTCACCGCCGGAGGAGAAGCGCTTCTCGATCACCATGGCAACGCCGAGGCCGGCGGAGGCGACCACGAGTCCGGCCACGCCATCGAAGAAGTAATGGTTTCCCGTGACGACGGTCGAGAAGAACATCGTTACGGGTATGGCGAGCACGGTGAACCGCAGCCAGGTACGGCCGAGCGTGCCCACGAGGCCAAGGGTGACCAGGAAATTCCAGCCCACGTGCATGGAGGGCAAGGCGGCGTAGTGGTTCACGCCTGGAATGCTGGAATAGGTCGGCACCAGCGGGTGGTTTAGGGCCGTGTCCACGAAGCCAAAGCCGGGGAGGAGCCGCGGCGGCATGGTCGGCGTGAGGAGATAGAAGCACACGGCGATACCGCCCGAGATGAGAAAGGCGTTGCGCAATAGGACATAGGTCGGGCGGTGGGAGAGGAAGAGCCAGATTGCCGTGGGGATGATGAGCGGGAAGAGGCCGTAGAAGTACACGATGTTGAAGGGCTCGATGAGGCCACCCGTCTGGAGGACGAGCTGCTGCAGAGCCAGCTCCTCGAAGAGGCCGAGGTTGCGCTCGAGGTCGATAATCCAGAGCGCCGTCTCGAATGCGTCCGTCGTGCGGTCGGCGGCGAGGCCGCGGACTTGCGAGTAGACCAAATAGCCCAGGCCCACGAGCAGCACCTCTGGAATGAAGCGCAACCCGGCCTGGGATAGGCGTCCGGCAGTCTGGCCAGCTGCGGTGCGGGAGTTCAGCGCTGTGCTCGATTCCTTGACCGAAGTGCCTGCCAACGCATGAAAATTTACCCGAAAACGAGCCCTGCTGCGACCCCTGGAGGCTAGCAGAACTGAATCGACGGCCAGCGTTTGAGACGCGAGTCACGATTTGCTATGATCTTCGGGCCGGTGGCCAGAGCGCGGTGGCCCCACCCGTTCCCATCCCGAACACGGAAGTGAAACGCCGCAGCGCCGACGATACTTGGGGCGCAAGCCTCTGTGGAAAATAGGCCGCCGCCGGTACTGTGAAGGCCTCGACGCGAGAGCGGGAGGCCTTCATCTTTTTCGGGCATTCGGGCATTCGGGCATTCGGGCATTCGGGCAGGCAAGTCGTGGCCGGTCCATGGTCCCGGCCTCGATGTCTCGAGCATGTGCACAGGTCCTCGTTGCAAGCAGGCGGCGAGCCGCAGCCGGCCGCCGCTGTAATGATTTCGAAACCCCGCGCAGACTCGAAAGGTGACAGCGCTGTCTATAGACAGGCGGCAGTTGCGGTCATAGAGTGATGAAGGCAAACGGCCGAGTCTCCTTCCCGTCGAAGGAGAGCGGGGGAACCAAACATCGGGGTGCATCTCGCGAAAGCGAGAGGGGCAGTTCTCTTTCAGCCCTAACCCGTCAGCTAACCTCGTAGGCCACTGAAAGAGGACGGGTTCTGGTCTCTGCTAAAGGCCGGGGTTGTCCTCCGGCTTTCGTTTTCCTCCTTGCTTGGGCGGGAGGACAAGCAGCCGGCCTGCGGAGCGCCAGGACCCTCCTCCCCAGTAGACGCCCTTCCCGCAAGGGCGACCGAAAGGGAGAAGCATGCTCGCGCAGATTCAACCCGCCCCCAGCCCAGCGCGCCCCGTCACCGAGCCCAGCCGCAGGCTGATCGTAGCCAGTAACCGCGGGCCCTTCGTGCACTCCTTCAGCGACAGCGGGCGCATCGTCCGCACTGCTGCCGCGGGAGGGGTCGGTACGGCCCTTACCGCGGCCAGCCACATGGCGCCCCTGGTCTGGCTTGCCGCGCCGGCGTCGGACGCGGACCGGATGCTCGCGATCGCTGACCGGGCGGTGCCACTGGGAGAAGCCAGCGTTGTGCGCTTTGTGGAGGTGCCGGAGGAGGCGCAGCGGCTGTCTTATGAGGTTTTCGCGAACCCGGTCCTGTGGTTCGCGCAGCACGGCCTGACGTCCCTGCTGGAGCGCGACCTCCTGGGGCCGGAGGTCTGGCGCGCCTGGGAGCACGGCTACCGGCGCGTGAACCAGGTGCTTGCCGCGGCGATTATCCGCCAGGTGGATGAAGAGGGCTCGGACAGCGTGATGCTGCACGACTACCACCTCTACCTCGCCTCGCGCACGGTGAAGGCCCTGCGGCCGGCAGTGACCCTGCAGCAGTTCGTCCACATACCTTGGCCTGCGCCACACGCATGGGAGGCGCTGCCGCCGAAGATGGTCTCGGCCATGTGCCGAGGCCTGCTGGGGAACGACAGCCTTGCCTTTCAGACGGAGGAGTCGGTCGAGCACTTCCTGGCAACGTGCTCGATCTACCTTCGCGATGAGGTCGACGTGAAGGCCGCGTCCGGGGAGGTCAAGCGTAACGGCCGGACGACGACGGTCTGGTCGAACCCCATCTCAGTCGAAGTCAGGGCCCTGCGGGAAGAAATGGAGTCGAGTGAGGCCGCACGCTATCGCGCGCTGCTAGAGGTCGAGCGCGCGAGCTGCGAACGGCTGATCGTGCGGGTGGACCGGCTGGACCCGAGCAAGGACATCGCGGGTGGCTTTCGGGCCTACGAGCGGCTCCTGGAGGGTCGCCCCGAGTGGCGCGGCAAGGTCAGGTTCCTTGCCTTCCTGGTACCTTCGCGGACGTCAATCCCCGAGTACGCCAGCTACGCGCGCGAGGTTATGTCCCTGGTGGAGCGCATCAACCGCCGCTTCGGCACGCCAGGGTGGCAGCCGCTACGGGTGTTCCACGAGCACAACCGCCTCCAGGCCCTCGCCGGGCTCGAACTGTACGACGTACTTCTCGTGAACTCGGTGGCGGACGGGATGAACCTCGTGGCGAAGGAGGGTCCTGTCCTGAACCAGCGCGATGGTGTACTCGTTCTGTCCACCAGCGCCGGCTCCTACGCGGAGCTGCGCCGCGGCGCGGTTGGCGTGCCGCCCGGGGACGAGGCGGCGACGTCGGCCGCCCTCGACCTGGCGCTGCGAATGCCCGCGGGCGAGCGCCGCGCCCGGGCCGAGGAGCTCCGCGCCTGTATCGAACGGCACCAGCTTGCGGACTGGCTGCGCCTGCTGCTCAAGGACATGACCATCAGGGGCTACGTCAGGGAGCTCTCGCGAGCAGGCAGCCACGGTTGAGTGGTCTTCGTGAAAGGCGTTACAAACCTGTTGACGCGCTCGGAGTCGGCTGGTAGCATCTAGTTTTGGCACGTCCCTGCCTGCCACCTCGGTCCTTTGTGGGCCGGAAGACCAGAAAGTGACAACGGCCGACCGCGTTGCCCTTCGACTAGCTCAGGGTGAGCGCAACGTCGAAGGACAGCCATCCTTCTGATCTCGGGGATGAGGCCGGCTGGCTCAGGAATGACGGCTTTCGGCCCTTCACTGTGGCCTGCGGTTGGCGGCAGCGCGCCGGAATTGGGAGTAAGGAAACAAAGACTTGCCGACGATCAACCAGCTTGTGAGGCGTCCGCGCTCCGCGCCTTCCCGGAAGACGAAGGCTCCGGCCCTGCGCTGGCGCTACAACGCCCTGCACAACAAGACAGAGTGGACCAAGGGCTCACCACAGAAGCGCGGGGTCTGCGTGCAAGTCCGCACCATGACGCCGAAGAAGCCGAACTCGGCCCTGCGCAAGATCGCCCGTGTGCGCCTGACGAACCAGATGGAAGTCACGGCCTACATCCCGGGGGAGGGCCACAGCCTTCAGGAGCACTCGGTGGTGTTGATCCGCGGCGGGCGCGTAAAGGACCTGCCCGGCGTCCGGTATCACATCATCCGCGGCGCGCTCGACGCGTCGGGTGTCGCTAACCGCAAGCGCGGCCGCAGCAAGTACGGCGCGAGGAAGAGCTAGCCATGCCGCGACGAGGCCGCGCCCCCAGGCGAGAGATCCCGCCGGACCCGAAGTTCCACAGCCGGCCGCTGCAGGCGTTCATCAACAAGGTGATGGTCGGCGGCAAGAAGAGCACGGCGGAGCGCATCGTCTATGGCGCCCTGGAACTCGTCGAGCAGCAGGCCCACCGGCCGGCGATGGACGTGTTCGACCAGGCGCTGCGCAACGCCACGCCGGCGGTCGAGGTGAAGCCTCGGCGCGTCGGCGGCGCAACCTACCAGGTCCCGGTGGATATTCGCGCCGAGCGGCGATCGTCCCTGGCCATGCGCTGGCTCGTGCGCTCCGCCCGGGCCAGGCGGGGCCGGTCGATGGCCGAGAAGCTGGCGGGCGAGCTGCTGGATGCGGCCGCGGGCCAGGGCGCGACAGTGAAACGCAGAGAGGACACGCACCGGATGGCGGAGGCGAACCGCGCCTTCGTCCACTACCGCTGGTAATCGCCATGCCCCGCAAGACCTCGATTGAGAACCTCCGCAACATAGGCATCATCGCCCATATCGACGCCGGGAAGACCACGGTCACCGAGCGCATCCTCTATTACACCGGCCGTACCTACAAGATCGGCGAGGTGCACGAGGGCACGGCGGTCATGGACTGGATGGCCCAGGAGCGGGAGCGCGGCATCACCATTACGGCCGCCGCCACCACCGCCGAATGGAAGGGCCACCAGGTGAACATCATCGACACCCCTGGGCACGTCGACTTCACGGTAGAAGTCGAGCGCAGCCTGCGGGTGCTCGATGGCGGCGTCGTGGTGTTCGATGCGGTGGCCGGCGTCGAGCCGCAGTCGGAGACGGTCTGGCGGCAGGCGGACCGCTACAACGTGCCGCGCATCTGCTTCGTCAACAAGATGGACCGCACGGGTGCGGACTTCTGGCGCACGGTGGACATGATCGCCGAGCGGCTGGAGGCGCGTCCGATCCCGATCCAGATCCCCTGGGGCGTGGAAGCCGACTTTCAGGGCGTGATCGACCTGGTCGAGGAGCGCGCCTGGTACTTCTCCGGCGAGCGCGACACGCCGCCCGAGGAGCGGCCTATCCCCGAGGAGCTGCAGGACGCCTTCGAACGGGCGCGAGACCGGCTGATCGAGAAGGTGGCGGAAGAAGACGAGCAGCTCATGATCTCGTACGTGGAGGGGCGCCACGTTACGGTGACCGAGCTGAAGAAGGCCCTGAGGCGGGCGACCCTCAGCGGCGCGATCACCCCCGTCCTTTGCGGCAGCGCCCTGCGCAACAAGGGTATCCAGCTCCTGCTGGACGCCGTGGTCGACTACCTACCGTCGCCGGAGGACATCCCGCCGGTGAAGGGCACGAACCCGAAGACGGGTGAGGTGGAAGAGCGCAGGGCCGATGACAAAGAGCCCATGGTCGGCCTGGTCTTCAAGATCGTGTCGGACGAGTACGTAGGCCGGCTGGCATACGTCCGCATTTACTCCGGGATCGTCACGAGCGGTATGGCGGTGTTGAACACGACGCGCGACAAGCAGGAGCGGTTCGGCCGGCTGCTGCGCATGCACGCTAACCAGCGCGAGGAGGTAACCGACGCCGCGGCTGGCGAGATCATCGCTGCCGTGGGCCTCAAGAACACCTTCACCGGAGACACGCTCTCCGACCCCTCGAAGCCCCTCGTCCTCGAACCGATCAAATTCCCCGAACCGGTAATCTCCCAGGCAATCGAGCCGAAGTCCAAGGCGGACCAGGACAAGATGTCCGAGGCCCTGGTCAAGCTGTCCGAAGAAGACCCTACCTTCCGCATACGGTTCGACGAGGAGACGGGACAAACACTGATCTCCGGGATGGGCGAGCTTCACCTGGAAGTGATCGTGGACCGGATGATGCGAGAGTTCGGCGTGAACGCGACCGTCGGCCGCCCGCAGGTGGCCTATCGCGAGGCGCTAACGCGCCCGGTGCGCGTCGAGGGCCGCTTCGTGCGCCAGACTGGCGGCCGCGGGCAGTACGGCGTCATCTGG
The DNA here is from genome assembly GCA_035574915.1 of Dehalococcoidia bacterium. NCBI lineage: Bacteria > Bacillati > Chloroflexota > Dehalococcoidia > Dehalococcoidia bacterium. Next base: position 11,431 of record DATLYJ010000123.1, read on the forward strand.
CTCGAGGTGGAGCCGCGGGAGCGCGGCGCCGGGTTCCTTTTCGAGAACAAGATTGTCGGCGGCGCCGTGCCGAAGGAGTATCTGCCGGCGGTCGAGGCGGGCGTCAAGGACGCGCTCGAGAGCGGACCTCTCGGCGGTTACCCGGTGGTCGATGTGAAGGTGGCGGCCGTGGACGGTTCCTACCACCCGGTCGACTCCTCGGAGATGGCCTTCCGCATGGCAGCGATCGACGGCATGCGCAAGGCGATGGAGATGGCGGACCCGGTCCTGCTGGAACCGATCATGAAGGTGGAAGTGCGGACGCCAGAGCAGTTCTTCGGCGAAGTGCTCGGCGACATCAACTCGCGGCGTGGCCACGTGCAGGAGGTGGAGAGCTTCGGGTCGCTGCAGATCATCCGCGCCCTGATACCCCTGGCCGAGACCTTCGGCTACACCACGGACCTGAGGTCTCTGACCCAGGGCCGGGCGACGCAGACGATGGAGTTTGACCACTACGAGGTCGTGCCGCCGCAGGTGGCAGAAAAGCTTGGCGCGCGCCAGAAGGTGCGCCGCTAAAGGGAGCGAAACGGAGAAGGGATGCCGAGGCAGAAGATCAGAATCCGGCTGAAGGCTTTCGACCACCGCATCCTCGACCAGTCTGCCGAGCAGATCGTCGAGGCGGCGGAGCGGACGGGCGTGTCCGTGGCGGGGCCGATCCCTCTCCCCACCGAGATCAAGAAGTTCACGGTGAACCGCTCGCCTTTCGTGGACAAGGACTCACGGGAGCAGTTCGAGATCCGGACGCACAAGCGCCTTATCGACATAATCGAGCCTTCGTCGCGGACGGTGGACACGCTGATGCGCCTGCAATTGCCGGCGGGCGTAGACATCGAGATAAAGCTGTAGACATGACGCAGGCGCTACTGGGCCGCAAGCTTGGCATGACGCAGGTATTCACCAGCAACGGTGAAGCCCGGGGCGTCACCGTGGTTGAGGCTGGCCCCTGCGTCGTGGTGCAGATCAAGACGCAGGAGAAGGACGGCTACAACGCCATTCAGGTCGGCTTCGGCGCTGTGAAGCGGCTGAACGAGCCGATGAAGGGCCACCTGAAGCGACTGGGGCAATTCCGCTGGCTGCGGGAGTTCCGGGTGGACGACCCGAACGAGTTCGAAGTCGGCCAGAAGCTGGGTGCCGAAATCTTCTCCGAGGGTGACCTCGTGGACATCGTCGGACGCTCGAAGGGCCGGGGTTTCGCCGGCGGCGTGAAGCGCCATCACTTCAGCGGCGGCCCGAAGACGCACGGGCAGTCGGACCGGCACCGGGCGCCGGGTTCCATCGGTTCTGGCACCACGCCCGGCCGGGTCCGCAAGGGCCTGCGCATGGCCGGCCACATGGGAGACGAGCGGGTTACTGTGAAGAACGTGCGCGTTTTTCAGTCCGACCCTGCCCGAGGCGTCATCCTCCTCGAGGGATCTGTGCCCGGCGGGGTCAACGGACTGGTGCAGATCAAGAGAAGCCGCCGTCAGGGCAAGCGGGCCAGAGGATAGGCATGAAGCTGGCAGTCCATAACATCAAGGGCGAGGAGGTGCGGACGATCGACGCCGACGACAGCGTTTTCGGCCTGCCGCCTCACCACGCGGCGATGCGGCAGGCGCTCCTGGCACAGCTGGCGAACCGCCGCGCCGGCTCGGCCAACACGAAGACTCGCGGCGAGGTCGCCGGCTCCACCCGCAAGATCAGGCGCCAGAAGGGCACCGGCGCGTCCCGCCAGGGCGCGATCCGGGCGCCGCACCACCGCCACGGCGGCATCGTATTCGGGCCCAAGCCGCGCAAGTACCGCCAGGCGCTGCCGAAGATGGTGCGGCGTCTGGCGATCCGTTCCGCGATCTCGGCGCACGTCGAGGCCGGCACGCTCAAGGTCATCGACACGCTCGGCTTCGATGCTCCGCGCACCAAGTCGATCGTCGAGCTGATGGCAGCCTTCGGCATGCCGCGCTCGGCGCTGCTGGTGACCGAGGGCGCGAACCGGCCGCTGCACCTCAGCGCCCGCAACGTCGAGGGCGCTAAGGTGCTGCCCGCGGACTACCTGAACGTGGATGACTTGCTGAAGCACCGGGGCGTGATCATGAGCGTCGAGGCTGTGCGCCGCGCCGAAGCCCTGTGGGGCGGCGAGCGCGCGACCAAGCGCCTGGCGCCAGTAGGGGGGCGAGCCGATGGATAAGTCGCTCAGCCCGTATGCAGTCATCAAGCGTCCGTTGGTGACGGAGAAGAGCACGTCCCTGTCCGCGGCGAACAAGTACATCTTCGAGGTGGACATGCGCGCGAATAAGCCGCAGATCAAGGCCGCGGTGGAGAAGGCGTTCGACGTCACGGTCACGGACGTGAACGTGATGGTCATGAAGGGAAAGCCGCGGGGACGCACCCGCAGCCGCCGCGCTCAGACCTACGGCAGCGACTGGAAGAAGGCCGTGGTGACGCTCGCGCCCGGAAGCAAGATCGAGCTGTTCGAGGGGGTTTAGGATGCCGGTAAAGCAGTTCAAGCCCACCTCAGCGGGGCGCCGGGGCGCCAGCGGTTACACGTTCTCGGAGATCACGAAGACCGAGCCCGAGAAGGCGCTGCTGAAGCCGAAGAAGAAAACGGCGGGCCGCAACAACCGCGGCGTCGTCACGGCGCGGCATCGCGGCGGCGGCTCGCGCCGGAAGCTGCGCGTCATCGACTTCAAGCGTGACAAGCACGGGGTGCCCGGCAAGGTGGCGGCGATCGAGTACGACCCGAACCGCACCGCGCGCATCGCGCTCATCCACTACCGTGACGGTGAGAAGCGTTACATCCTGGCGCCCGCCGGGCTGCAGGTGGGGATGGTGGTGGAGGCCGGGCCGTCGGCGGACATCCGCGTCGGCAACTCCCTGCCGCTGCGGAACATGCCTACCGGCACCATGGTCCACAACATCGAACTTGTGGCGGGCCGCGGCGGCCAGATCGTCCGCAGCGCCGGCGCCTCGGCGCAGTTGATGGCCAAGGAGGAGCAGTACTGCCTCCTCCGGCTGCCCTCGGGTGAGATGCGCCGAGTCCCGTCCGGCTGCATGGCGACTGTCGGGCAGGTCAGCAATGTCGAGCACGCCCTTGTGAAGCTCGGTAAGGCGGGCCGCAAGCGCTGGCAGGGCCGCCGGCCGCACGTCCGCGGCTCGGCGATGACGCCGCGGGACCACCCGCATGGCGGCGGCGAGGGCAAGGCGCCCATCGGCCACCCGGGACCGAAGACGCCCTGGGGCAAGCCCACGCTTGGCTACCGCACGCGAGGCAAGAAGCCGAGCGACAGCCTGATCGTGCGGCGCCGGTACGACAAGTAGAGGAGCCGGTAAGGGATGTCGAGGTCAACCAAGAAAGGCCCGTTCGTCGACGAGAAGCTGATGCGGCGCGTGGAAGCGGCGCAGCGCAGCTCCACGCGCAGCGTGCTCCGCACCTGGTCGCGCGCCTCGACGATCATGCCCCAGATGGTCGGCCTGACGATCGCCGTGCACGATGGGCGCCGGCACGTCCCGGTGTTCATCACCGAGAACATGGTCGGCCACCGCCTGGGCGAGTTCGCGCCGACGCGCACTTTCCGCGGCCATGCCGGCGGAAAGTCTGACCGGACGACGCAGGTGAGGAGGAAGTAGTGGAGGTCGTCGCGAAGGGCAAGAACGTCCGCACGGCGCCGCGTAAGGTCCGCCTGATCCTGCGCCCCCTGAAGGGCCGGACGATCGACGAGGCGGTGGCAATCCTGCGCAACCTGCCCATGCCCGTCGCGCGCAAGGTGGAGAAGCTGGTGAAATCCGCAGCCGCGAACGCGGAGAACAACTACAACATCCCCTCGAGCGTGCTGCGGATCAAGAACGCCTACGCCGACGAAGGTGTGCGGCTGGACCGCTACCGCGCCGGCCCGCGGGGACGGGTGAAGCCCTGGGTCAGGCGCTACAGCCACATCACCGTGGTCGTTGAGGAGAGGGAGTAGCCATGGGTCACAAGGTCCACCCGATCGGCTTTCGCCTGGGGATCCTGTACCCCTGGCAGAGCAAGTGGTATGCGGACCGCAATTACACGCAGCTCCTTCACGAGGACCTGGAGATCCGGAAGCTCGTGTTCAAGCGCCTCGCGGACGCGGCGATCTCGCGGGTTGAGCTGGAGCGCAACGCGAACCAGGTGATCGTGACGATCCACACAGCGAAGCCCGGCATCGTAATCGGCCGCGGCGGCCAGAAGGTCGATGAGCTACGGAATGCGCTGGAGAAGCTCACCAACCGGCGCGTACGGGTCAACATCATCGAGATCAGGCAGCCGGAGCTCGACGCTTACCTCGTGGCGAAGAGCGTGGCGGAACAGCTGGAGCGCCGGGTGGCCTTCCGGCGGGCGATGAAGCAGGCCGTGACCCGCACGATGCAGCGCGGCGCCCGCGGCGTCCGCATCCAGGTCGCGGGCCGTCTCGGCGGCGCGGAGATGTCTCGCCGGGAGACGGAGAAAGAAGGCCGGGTGCCGCTGCACACGCTGCGCGCGGACGTGGACTTCGGCCAGGCGGAAGCGCACACGACTTTCGGCCGCATCGGCGTGAAGGTCTGGATCTACAGGGGCGACGTGCTGCCGGAGCTGCCGCAACAGCGGCAGCGCGGCCCGGAATCTTCTGAGGAGGGAGCGGCGCCTGAGCCGGCGCCGGCGGGAGCGAGCTAGGGATGCTGCAACCGAAGCGGGTCAAGTACCGCAAGCACCATCGCGGACACCGCCGCGGGCGTGCCAACGCCGGCAACCAGGTCTCGTTCGGCGAGATCGGCCTGCAGGCGACGAGCGCGGCCTGGGTGGACAGCCGCCAGATCGAGGCCGCCCGGCGGGCGATCACCCACCACTTGAAGCGCGGCGGCAAGGTCTGGATCCGCATCTTCCCGGACAAGCCGGTGACCAAGAAGCCGGCGGAGGTCCGAATGGGCAGCGGCAAGGGTCCCGTCGACCACTGGGTGGCCGTCGTGCGGCCCGGCCGGGTGATGTTCGAAATCGCTGGCGTGCAGCATGACCTCATGAAGGAAGCGCTGCGCCTGGCGGCGCACAAGCTGCCCTGTTCGACCCGCGTGGTCGAGAGGGAGCACGAGGCGGTCTGATGGCAAAGAGGAGCAACCAGGAGTTCGCCGAGCTGGCAGCCCTCGATAACGTTCGCCTCGGCCGAGAGCTCGAGGAGGCCCACCGCCAGCTCTTCACGCTGCGGCTGCAAGTGGCCACGCGCCAGCTTCAGAACGTCAAGCAAGTGGGAAAAGTGAGGCGCAAGATCGCCCGCATTAAGACGCTGCAGCGGCAGAGAGAGTTGGGCCTCGGCCAGCCGGCCCGAAGGGGAGGACGCTGATGGCAGGGGCGCGCCAGAAGGTCGGCGTCGTAGTCAGCAACAAGATGGAGAAGACAGCCGTGGTCGCGGTGGAGCGCCGCTATCCGCACCCGCTGTACCGGAAGATCGTTCGCCGGACCAAGAAGTACAAGGTGCACGACCCCCAGAACAGCGCGAACCTGGGCGACGTCGTCCGGATAGTGGAGACGCGGCCGCTTTCGAAGGAGAAGCGCTGGCGCATCGCCGAGGTCATAACCCGGGGCGATGTCGCGGAGCTCAAGCCGACGGAGGTAGGCGAGTCCGAAGTGGCCGAGGTCATCGGCCGACCGGCTGAGGCGCAGGGCGCGGAGGCGAAGGGCGAATGATACAGAAGTTCACCCGCCTCAAGGTCGCCGACAACTCCGGCGCGCGAGAGATCATGTGCATCCAGATCCCCGGCGGCAGCCGCAAGCGCTACGCCCGCGTCGGCGACGTGATCGTCGCCTCGGTAAAGCAGGCCCAGCCCGGTGCCGCGGTCAAGAAGGGCGATGTGGTGCGTGCGGTCGTGGTGCGGGTGGCCAAGAACTACGGCCGGCCGGACGGCTCCTACATCAGATTCGATGAGAACGCGGCCGTGATCCTGTCCGACAAGCTGAACCCGAAGGGGACGCGCATTTTCGGGCCGGTGGCGCGTGAGCTGCGCGAGCGCGACTTCATGAAGATCGTGTCGCTGGCGCCGGAGGTGATCTAGTGCTGTCGAGGGCTGTGGGGGCTCGCGAGATTGCCACGTCGCTGCGGGCGCCTGGGGCGGCCTCCGCTCCTCGCAATGACGGGCGGAGGGCCGGAGGTGATCTAGTGCCGTCGAGGGCTGTGGGGGCTCGCGAGATTGCCACGTCGCTGCGGCCGTCAGGGGCGGCCTCCGCGCCTCGCAATGGCCGGCGGAGGGCCAGGGTCTGATGGCGAAGATCCGGCGGAACGACACAGTGTTGGTGATCACGGGCAAGGACCGCGGCAAGACCGGCGTGGTTCGCCAGGTGCTTCCCAAGCACGGGCGGGTCATCGTCGAGGGGATCAATCAGGTTAAGAAGCACCAGCGGCCGACCCAGCAGGCGGGCGTGCCCGTGCCTGGTGGCATCGTGGTAAAGGAGGCGCCGCTTAGCGTCTCCAACGTGATGCTGCTATGCAAGGAGTGCAACCAGCCGGCCCGGGTGGGCCACCGAGTCCGACAAGATGGAGTGAAGGTCCGCGTCTGCAGGCGCTGCGGCGCGGACGTGGACTGACGCATGGCATCGCGAGTACAGGACCTATACAAAGAGCGCGCGGCTCCGGCCCTCCAGAAGGAGTTCGAGTACAAGAACCCGATGGAGGTGCCGCGCCTCGAAAAGATCGTGCTCAACATCGGTGTTGGCACGGAGGCGCGTGAGAACCCGAAGGTGCTCGATTCGGCCTCGGCCGACCTGGCGACGATCACGGGCCAGAAGCCGGTAATCACGCGCGCCAAGAAGTCGATCGCCAACTTCCGGCTGCGGGAGGGCAACCCCATCGGCGTGATGGTGACCCTGCGCGGCCAGCGGATGTACGAGTTCTTCGACCGCCTGGTGAACGCGGCGCTGCCGCGCATCCGGGACTTCCGCGGCCTTTCGCCGAAGGCTTTCGACGGCCGTGGTAACTACAGCCTGGGCGTGAGGGAGCAGCTGATCTTCCCCGAGATCGACTACGACAAGGTGGAGCGCATCCGGGGGATGCAGATCAACATCATCACGACGGCGAAGAACGACGAGGAAGGAAAGAGGCTGCTCGAGCTCCTGGGCATGCCCTTTGCCAGGAGCTAGGAGAAACACCTCCCGGCCGTCAGGCAGGGAGGAGGAGGACGGAGAAGCGTGGCCAAGGTCTCGATGATCGTCAAGGCGAACCGGCCGCCGAAATTCCCGGTGCGGAAGCGCAACCGCTGCAAGCTTTGCGGGCGTCCGCGCGGCTACATCCGCATGTTCGGCATGTGCCGCATCTGCTTCCGCAGGCTGGCGCTCGAGGGCCAGATCCCGGGCGTGACGAAGTCGAGCTGGTGAGACGCTTCGAGTGCTCACGGGGCAGTGGGAGGCTGAGGCATGAGTGTTTCTGACCCAATCGCGGATATGCTGACGCGCATCCGGAACGGTGTGCACGCCAAGCACGACGCCGTGGTCATGCCGTCCTCCAAGCTCAAGGTGGCAATCGCGAAGGTCCTGCGCGATGAGGGCTTCGTGAAGGACTTCGAGGTCGAGCAGGAGAACGGCCGGCCGATGCTGCGCGTCTATCTGAGCTATACGGGGCGCAAGGACCCGGTGCTCACCGGCATCAAGCGAGTGTCAAAGCCGGGGCTGCGGGTGTACGTCCAGAAGCGGGAGATCCCGCGCGTGTTTGGCGGCCTCGGCGTGGCGATTCTGTCGACGCCCGAGGGCGTGATGACGGGCCAGGCGGCACGCCAGCGCAATGTCGGCGGCGAGATACTGTGCTACGTGTGGTAGATGACGAAGGAGAGGGCGCGGCGCAGGCCGCGGGGAAACGATGTCGCGAGTAGGTAGGCTGCCGATACCAATCCCGTCTGCCGTGAAGGTGGACATCGATGGGCCGAAGGTCAAGGTCACGGGCCCGAAGGGCAACCTGAGCCGGGAGATCGACCCTGAGATGCGGCTGCACCTGGAGGAAGGCCGCCTCGTCGTCACGCGCCCCAGCGACGAGCCCAGGCATCGGGCGATGCACGGCCTGACGCGGGCGCTCGTCGCGAACATGGTGACCGGCGTCGAGCAAGGGTTCCGGAGGAGCCTGGAGCTGGTCGGCGTTGGCTATCGGGCGCAGAAGCAGGGCAACAAGCTCGTCCTCTCGCTCGGCTTCTCGCACCCGGTCGAGATCGAGCCGCCTCCCGGCATCAGCTTCGAGGTCGAAGGCAACCGCGTGCACGTGGACGGGATCGACAAAGAGCAGGTGGGCCAGGTGGCGGCAGACATCCGCAAGCGGAGGCCGCCGGAGCCTTATCTGGGCAAGGGCATCCGCTACGTCGGCGAGCGGGTGAGGCGCAAGGCCGGCAAGTCAGGGAAGGGCCGCTGATGAAGAGCAGCAAGACACCACGCGCGGCCCGCGTCCGCAGGCACGTGCGTCTACGCAAGAAGATCATGGGTACGCCGGAAAGGCCGCGCCTGGCGGTCTTCCGCAGCCTCTCGCACATCTACGCCCAGGTCATCGACGACCGGCAGGGCCACACGCTCGCGGCCGCATCGGACCTCGACAAGGACGTGGCTTCCCTGGCGAAGGGCAAGAAGAAGTCAGAGGTCGCGACACTGGTGGGCAAGGCGGTGGCGGAGAAGGCGCAGAAAAAGGGCGTGTCGCAGGTCGTCTTCGACAGGGGCGGCTACCCCTTCCACGGGCGCGTCAAGGCGCTTGCCGAGGCGGCCCGGGAGGCAGGACTGAAGTTCTAGGGATCGGTGCGGAGCGCGCCAGCGCCGGCCGCCGGGGAGTAGGGGATGGTAACAGCGGCGAACCGAGTTGATGCCACCGGGCTCGACCTTCAGGAGAAGGTCGTGTTCATCAACCGCGTGGCGAAGGTGGTCAAGGGCGGCCGCCGCTTCAGCTTCACGGCTGTCGTCGTCGTCGGAGACCGCAACGGGCACGTGGGTGCGGGCATGGGCAAGGCGAATGAGGTGCCGGACGCCATCCGCAAGGGCGCTTACATCGCCCGCAAGAACCTCATCAAGGTGCCGATGCAGGGTCACACGCTGCAGCACGGGATGGAAGTCAAGTACAAGGCGGCGAAGGTCCTCCTGAAGCCTGCCGCGCCCGGCACGGGCCTCATCGCTGGCGGCGGCGTGCGCGCCGTCATGGAGATGGCTGGCGTCAAAGACGTGCTGGCGAAGTCGCTGGGCAGTAACAACATCATGAACGTGGTGCAGGCTACGATCCTCGGCCTGGCCCGGATGAAGGACCTGAAGGCTGAGAAGCAGCGCCGCATGGCGGCGGCGGGGAATGGTTCACGGAGCTCCCAGTAATGCCGCGTCTCAAGGTCACGCTAACGAAGAGCCCGATCAGCCAGAAGAAGGACCAGCAGCTCACGGTGCGCTCGCTGGGCCTGCGCAGGCTGCGCCAGACGGTCGTGGTCGATGACAACCGCACGAACCGGGGCATGGTGCACAAGGTGCGCCACCTGGTCACGGTGGAAGAGGTGCCGGAGTAAATACGGCTTCCGGCCGCGGAGACCACGTAAGGGACCGCGGCGCGAAAGGTCCAGAGTCATGTTTCAGAACGACCTCAGGCCCGTACCAGGGTCCGTCCACAAGAAGAAGCGCGTCGGCCGCGGCAATGCCAGCGGGCACGGCACCTACTCAGGCCGCGGCATAAAGGGGCAGAAGTCCCGCTCCGGGCGCGACCTGCGCATTGGTTTCGAAGGCGGGCAGATCCCGCTCGTGCGGGCGCTCTCCCGCGTGCGCGGGTTCAACAACAAGTTCCGGGTGGAGTTCGAGGCGGTGAACGTCGCCAGGCTCGAGGCCGCGGCCGTGAACGGCGAGGTCACGCCGGAGACGCTGAAGGCGGCGGGTGTCGTGAAGTCCAACCTGCCGATCAAGGTCCTCGCCGACGGGGAACTAAGCGCGAAGCTCAAGGTCTCGGCGCACCGCTTTTCGGCCGCGGCGCGCGCCAAGATCGAGGCGGCCGGCGGTAGCGTCGTCGAGCTCATGCCGCGGCCTGGCGCCCAGAGCGCGGTCGAAGCTGCCGCGGAGGCGCCGGTAGAGGCTGCGCCAGCCGCCGAGGCGGCAGAGTCAGCGCCCGCGGAAGCAGCCGCGCCGGATGCGGCGGCGCCTCGCAGGCGGCGCACCCGCGCCGCCGGGGCCGAAGAGGCCAGGGAAGAGTAGATGGCGCTCGCTCAGAGGGCCCAGGCCCAGAGGCCGCGACTGCTGCAGGCGCTGATCGACTCCTGGCAGCAGCCGGAGGTGCGGTCCAAGCTCGCCTTCACGATGGCGATGCTCGTCGTATTCCGCTTCGTCGCGCACGTGCCGATCCCGGGCGTGAACGCGGACCTGCTGAAGGCCGCTTTCGAAGACGAGGGCGGAGTCGGCGCCTTCCTCGGGCAGCTGAACCTGTTCAGCGGCGGCGCCCTGCGCCAGCTAAGCGTGGCCGCGCTGGGCGTGTATCCCTACATCACGGCCTCCATCATCATGCAGATACTGATCCCGATCATCCCTTCGCTCCAGGCGCTCTCGAAGGAAGGGGAGCAGGGGCGAAACCGCATCCAGCTTTACACGCACTGGCTGGCTGTGCCGATGGCTATCGTCCAGGGCTACAGCCAGCTCCTGATCCTGGAGCAGGCGGGCGCGGTGACGGGCATCGGGTTTACGGGCGCCGAGGCGCTGCCGACGCTGGCTGCCGTGATCTCGATGGCGGCCGGGACCATGTTCCTGGTCTGGCTCGGCGAGCTGATCACGGAAAAGGGCATCGGCAACGGTGTTTCGATCATCATCTTCGGTGGCATCGTGGCGGGCGTGCCCGGGCTGCTGCCTCAGGTCTTCGACTCTGACCTTGCGCTCTTCAACATCTTCCTGTTGCTGCTCATCGTGCTCGTGGCCATCGCGTCGATCGTCTACTTCCAGGAGGCGCAGCGGCGGGTGCCGGTGCAGTACTCGCGAGCTACCTTCCGCGCCGGGCGGGTGTACCGCCAGCAGGGCGCGTCGCACATCCCCCTCCGAGTCCTCTCGGCCGGGATGATCCCGATTATCTTCGCCTACTCGATCATGCTCTTCCCTGCCTTCATGGGTCAGACGCTGGCGACATCTGCCGGCTTCGTCGGCGACGTCGGCCGGTTCCTCGCTGACGCGTTCAGCCCCGGGAAGGTCTGGTACTACCTGGTGGTGTTCGTGTTCGTGCTGGCCTTCACGTACTTCTACACGTTCGTGACGTTCCAGCAGCAGAACCTGGCAGAGAACCTGCAGCGCCAGGGCGGCTTCATACCAGGGATTCGCCCCGGGCGCCCTACGGAGCAGTACATCCTGCGGGTGGTCGGACGCATCACCTTTGCCGGCGCCCTGTTCCTGGGCGTGATTGCCGTGATGCCCTACTTCGCGACGGCGCTCACGGACGTGCAGGCGCTGACACTGAGCGGCACGGGCCTGCTGATCGTCGTCGGCGTGGTGCTGGACACGATGAAGCAGCTGGAGGCGCAGCTGCTCATGCGCAACTACCAGGGATTCATCCGCTAAGGAGCCGCATGTACGTAGTCCTCCTTGGCGCGCCCGGCACGGGCAAAGGCACTCAGGCGGTGATCATCGCGGAGAAGTATGGCTGGCCCCACATCTCGACGGGGGACATGCTGCGCGAACACGTCGCGAAGGGCACCGAGCTCGGGGCGAAGGCGAAGGGCTACATGGACGCGGGCGCCCTGGTGCCGGACGCGCTTGTGATCGAGATGCTCGTCGACCGCCTGCGGCGGCCTGACGCAGCTTCGGGCTTCGTCCTGGATGGCTTTCCCCGCAACCTCGCGCAGGCCCAGGCGCTGGACCGGGCGCTGTCCGAGGCGGGCAAAGCCATCGACCTTGCCCTGAACATCACTGTCCCGGACGACGAGCTCGTGAAGCGTCTCAGCAGCCGTTGGCTCTGCAGGAGCTGCGGCGCCATCTACAACGAGAATGTCAGCCCGCCGAAGGTCGCGGGAAAGTGCGACAAGTGCGGCGGCGAGCTCTACCAGCGTGATGACGACAAGCCGGAAACGGTGCGCGCCCGCCTGCAGCAGCAGAAGCCGCCTGCGGAGCTGATCGAGCACTATCGCGCCCAGCGGAAGCTTGTCGACATCGACGGCATGCAGCCCGTCGAGGCCGTCACGGCGGCGATTGCAGCGGCGATCCAGGGTCGGGGCCAGTGATCGGGGCTCGCACGAACATGATCAACATCAAGTCGGACGACGAGATCCGGATCATGCGCGAAGCCGGCCGTCATGTGGCCCAGGTCATGCAGATCCTGGTCGACGCTCTGAAGCCCGGCATCCGTACCAAGGACCTCGACAAGATCGTGCGCCAGGAATACGCGAAGCGCGGCGTCGTGCCAACCTTCCTCGGGTACGCCTACCCGCCATACCCGGCCACGGTATGCGTCTCTGTGAACGATGAGCTCGTGCACGGCATCCCGGGAAACCGGATCATCCAGCCGGGCGACCTCGTGAGCATCGACCTGGGTGCGACCTACAAAGGTTTCGTCGGCGACCACGCCGTCACAGTCTGCGTGCCCCCGGTGACCGAGGAGAAACAGAAGCTCATCGACGTGACTCGCGGCGCGCTCATGGCCGGCATCGAGGCGGCGCGGGCGGGCGTGCGCCTGGGCGTCGTATCGCACACCATACAGCAGTACATCGAGAGCCGCGGCTACGGGGTCGTCCGCGAGTACGTGGGGCACGGCGTGGGCCGGGCGATGCACGAGGAGCCCCAGGTGCCGAATTTCGGCTCGCCCGAGCGCGGGCCTACGCTCCGGCGAGGCATGGTGCTGGCGCTGGAGCCCATGGTTACCGTGGGTGACTGGCGCACGAAGAAGCACGCCGACCAGTGGACGGTGAGCACGCTCGACGGCAGCCTCTGCGCCCATTTCGAGCACACCATCGCGATAACGGATGACGGCGCGGAGATCTTGACCCTGCCGTGAGCAGGAGCAGGTGGCAAGGAGTCAGGCCCATCGCGGGCAGGGCTGTCGAAGATCGAGGGGGCGGCTCGGATAGAACTGGCGGAAGAGTACAATGGGAAGGTATATTAAATAGCTATCAGTCCCAAGGAAGGAGCATCAGACCCGCTGGGTCTCTATGCCCGGAAAAAAGGAAGCGATCGAAGTCGAAGGAGTGGTGAAGGACCCACTGCCTAACGCTATGTTCAGGGTGGAACTGGCGAACGGCCATCAGGTGCTGGCCCACCTCTCCGGCAAGATGAGGATCAACTACATACGGATCACGCCCGGCGACCGGGTCCTGGTGGAGCTTTCACCGTACGACCTCACGCGGGGACGGATCACGTACCGGCTGAGGTAAGGACGGCATGAAGGTCAGGGCATCGGTCAAGCCACGCTGCGACAAGTGCAAGGTGATCCGGCGCTTCGGCGTGGTGCGGGTGATCTGCGAGAACAAGCGCCACAAGCAGCGCCAGGGCTAGGAGAGGCTAGATGGCACGAATCGCCGGCGTCGACATCCCGCGCGAGAAGCGCGTCGATATCTCCCTGCGCTACATCTACGGCATCGGGCCGCACTCCGCGCGCCTGATCTGCAGCAAGACGCAGATCGACCCGAGCACCAAGGTCCGCGACCTTACCGACGATGAGGTCAGCCGCATCCGCGAGATCATCGACCGGGAGTTCATGGTCGAAGGTGACCTCCGCCGCGAGGTCCGGCAGAACATCCAGCGCCTGATCGAGATCAACTGCTACCGCGGCATAAGGCACCGCCGCGGCCTGCCGGTGCGCGGCCAGCGCACCAAGACCAACGCGCGCACCAAGCGAGGCGCGCGCCGGACGGTGGCGGGCAAGCGCAAGGCCGTCGGCAAGAAGTAAGAGCGAATCGAGAAGGGGAATACGTAGAGGATGGTCCAGAGGCGAGGACGCGCTACACGAGGGCGACGCGAACGGAAGTCTGTTCCGCGCGGCCGCGCCTACATCAAGTCCACCTTCAACAACACGATCATCACGCTCACGGACCCGAACGGGAACGTGCTCAGCTGGGGCAGCGCCGGTACCGCGAACTTCAAGGGGTCGCGGAAAAGCACGCCCTTCGCCGCTCAAATGGCGGCCGAAGGCGCCGCGCGGCGGGCGATGGAGCATGGTCTGCGCCAGGTGGACGTGTACGTGAAGGGCCCGGGTAGCGGCCGGGAGGCGGCGATCCGCTCGCTACAGGCCGCCGGCCTCACGGTCCTCAGCATTCGCGACGTGACGCCCATACCACACAACGGCTGCCGGCCACCCAAGCGGCGGCGAGTCTAGGAGAGGTAGCGAATGGCTCGATACCACGGGCCGGTGTGCCGGCTCTGCCGCCGTTACGGAGAGAAGCTCTTCCTGAAGGGCGACCGCTGTTTCGGCCCCAAGTGCGCCATCGTGCGGCGCCCGAACCCGCCCGGCTCTGCCGTCCAGCGGCGCCGGAAGGTGTCCGACCGGGGCCTGCAGTTGCGTGAGAAGCAGCGCGCCAGGGTCTTCTACGGCCTCCTGGAGCGCCAGTTTCGCCGCTACTACCAGGAGGCGCTGCACCGGCCGGGCGTGACCGGTGTCAACTTCATCCAGCTCCTCGAGTCGAGGCTCGATAACGTCGTCTACCGGCTCGGGTTCGCCGATTCGCGCAAGCAGGCGCGCCAGTTGGTGCGGCACGGCCACGTCAGCCTCAACGGCCGCAAGACGGACATCCCTTCGGCGCTCGTGAAGGTCAACGACGAGGTGTCCTTTACGCCGCGCGGTCGCAAGACGGAGTACGTCAAGACGCTGCCGGAGATCCTCAAGTCCAAGCAGGTGCCCTCATGGCTGTCGTTGGACATGGCGGCCCTCAAGGGGCGCGTAATCGGCACGCCGACCATCGAGGAGGCAGAGTCGCTTTTCGACCCGAACGTAATAGTGGAGTTCTACTCGCGGTAGTCCCTCACCCCCGGACGACCTCCACCTGCCCGCCAGCGGCGGGAAAGGGGAGAGGGGGTTCTGTAAAGTCGCTTTCCCGGGAATGGTGGGAGGTACATGGTAGTGACAATGGAAGCGGGCGTTCCTCAGCTAAGCCTCGAAGAGGAATCAGAGGGGACGTTCGGACGCATAGTAGCGGAGCCGCTGCAGGCCGGTTTCGGGATTACCCTCGGTAATGCCCTGCGGCGCACGCTGCTCAGCGCCCTCCCCGGCACGGCTATCACGGCCGTACGCATCGAAGGAGTCGAGCACGAATTTTCGACGCTGCCAAACGTCAAGGAGGACATGGTCGAGTTCCTCCTGAACGTGAAGGACATCCGCATCCGCTCCCTTACGGAGCGGCCCGGCAAGATGTATCTGGACGCCCAGGGCGAAGGCGAGGTGACCGCGGGCAGCATTCAGCCGACGGCGGACTACGAGATCGTGAACCCGGAGCTGCACCTGGCGACCCTGGAGTCGCCGGACGCCCGGCTGTCCGTGGAGTTCACGGTGGACGTGGGGCGCGGCTACGTCCCGGCCGGCAGCGCCGATGGTTTGCCAATCGGCGTGATCCCGGTGGACGCCATTTACTCGCCCGTGCGGCGCGTGAACTATCGCGTCGAACCGACGCGCGTCGGCGTCACGAACTACGATCGCCTGATCCTGGAGGTGTGGACGGACGGCACCATCTCGCCGATGGACGCGGTCCGCAGCGCGGCCGACCTGTTGACGGACCAGTTCGCGGCCTTCTCGCGCTTCGGCCGGCCGCAGTCCCCCATGGCGGGACGCGGCCTCGGGTCGGGCGCGGCCCTGCCTCCCGACCGCTACAACACGCCGATCGAGGACCTCAACCTGTCCGTGCGCGCCTACAACTGCCTCAAGCGCAGCGGGCTGATGACCGTCGGCGCGGTGCTCGAGAAGAGCGAGGAAGAGCTGCTGGCGCTGCGCAACTTCGGCCGCAAGTCCTACGATGAACTGCGCGAGAAGCTGATCAGCATGGGCTTCCTCCCGCCCGACGCCGAAGGCATGGGCGGCGGCCTGGGTGCCGCGCCGGCGGCCGCCGCAGGGCCGGCGCGTTCCATGACCTTCGAGCCGGACATCGAGGAAGGTGAGGAGCTTGGTCCCGTGGCAAAGGCCCTCCTGGAGGCCTTGAAGGAATCCGGCGCGCAAGACCTGCTCCGGCGCAAGGACGAAGAGGAGGAGGCCTGATGCGACACGGAGTCGCCGGACGCAAGTTCGACCGCCCGACGGCGCACCGGATGGCGATGTTCCGCAACCTGGTGACGGACCTCCTTCGCTACGAGCAGATCAGGACGACGGAGGCGAAGGCCAAGGAGATCCGGGGCATGGCCGAGAAGATGATCACGCTCGGCAAAGACGGTAGCCTCGCCGCGCGCCGCCAGGCGCTGGCCTTCATCTACGACAAGGACGTTGTCCGCAAGGTCTTCGATGACCTCGCCTCTCGTTACCAGGGCCGCTCGGGCGGCTATACCCGCATCATCCGCCTGGGCCCCCGTCTCGGAGACGGGGCGCCGATCGTGAGTCTGGAGCTGGTGCAGGAGTAAGCGCCGCCGGGCACGGAGCCTGATTCGTGGATCCGGGGGAGACCACTTCGGTTCGTGGCTGGCCGGGTCCGACCGCGGTCGGCGTGTGGCGCCGGCATTGCCTCCGCATCCAGGCTCAACGTTGACTCCAACTTCGTTTGCCCTTCGACTGAGCTGAGGACGAGCCGCCGGCTTTGGCGAGGCAGGGGACGCGGCGGAAGGCAGCGGGCACCGGAGACGAAGGGGACGACGTGGCCGGCGAGCCGGATGAAGGCCTTATACTGTCGTCCCAGCGGCTTTCCATTGCCACAGGAGGGCGGATGAGCACGAACGGGAGCGCGAACCCGGGGCCACTTGCCCACATCAAGGTCCTCGACCTCTGCCTCGCCCGCGCCGGGCCGACCGCGGTCCGCATCCTGGCCGACTTCGGCGCCGAAGTGATCCAGGTGGTCCGGCCCTCCGAGACGGGGATCGACGCCAGCCTGCCGAACTTCGACCGCGAGAACGTGCACCGCAACAAGCGGTCGATTGCCCTGGACCTGCAGACGGACGCCGGCCGGCAGGTCTTCTACCGCCTGGCGCGGGACGCCGACGTCGTAGTCGAGAACATGCGGGCAGACGTGAAGTATCGCCTCAGGGTCGATTACGAGACGCTGCGCGCGATCAACCCGCGCATCATCTATGGCAGCATCTCTGGCTTCGGGCAGGACGGGCCCTACTCCTCGCGTCCGGGTGTGGACCAGATAGCGCAGGGCATGGGCGGCCTCATGAGCATCACCGGCCCGCCCGGAGGCGGCCCCTGGCGCGTCGGCATCCCGATTTCGGACCTGTGCTCGGGCATGTACCTCGCCCACGGCATTATGGCCGCGATCATCGAGCGCGAGCGGTCGGGCGAGGGGCAGTGGGTGCAGACCTCGCTCCTTGAGGCGATGATCGCCATGCTGGACTTCCAGGCCACTCGCTGGCTAATCGCCGGCGAGGTCCCGCCCCAGGCCGGCAATGACCATCCCACCGCCTTCCCGATGGGTGTCTTCCCGGCGAAGGACGGCATGATCAACATCGCCGCCTCGGGCGACCGCATGTGGCGCGACTTCCTGAAGGTGATCGGCGCGGAGCACCTGGCGGAGGACGAACGCTTCCGCACGCCGCGGGGGCGGGCTACACACCGCGCCGAGCTGCGCGCGGAGGTCGAGGACAGGCTCCGGCAGCGGACCTGCCAGGAATGGATCGAGGCGTTGAACGCCGTGGGCGTGCCCTGCGGGCCGATACTCACGGTCGATCAGACCTTTGCGGACCCCCAGGTCCTGCATCTGGCGATGGCGCAGGAGGTCCACAGCGACACCTACGGCGACCTCACGATAGTGCGCAACCCGGTGCGACTCTCGCGCACCTCCACCTCGCTGCGCCGCGCCGCACCCCTGCCCGGGGAGCACACGGTGGAGGTGCTACGCGAGTACGGCTACTCAGACGACGAGATCGCAGCATTGCAGGAAGCCGGCGCGGTGGGCCGCAGAGAGGTGGCCACCGGCGCCGCCAGTACAGGCTGAGGGAGTGCGAAACGGCGTGCGGAGCGCAGAGCCGGGAGGTCAGGGCCGATGTCGGGTCTGCTCTGCACTCGCCACGCTGTACTACGCGCTGGCCGCTCAGGAAGCCGGCACAGACACTCGTGGAGGAATCGATGTCCGTAGTTGAGGTCGAGCGCGGTGACGGAGTGATGGTGATCCGCATGAACCGGCCGGAGAGGCTGAACGCCCTCGGCCTGGACATGCGTCAGGGCCTGGCGGCCGCGTGGTGCGAGTTCCGCGACAGTCGGGATATGGAAGTGGCCATATTCACCGGCACCGGCCGCGCCTTCTGCGCGGGCGAGGACATGAAGGAGTCCGTAGAGCGCGGCATGCCCACGCGCATGGACCCGAACGCCCCCCGCCTCGAGAACCCGTACGACGCGGGCACGCTCATGAAGCCGGTCATTGCGGCGATCAACGGCTACGCCATGGGTGGTGGCTTCATGCAGGCGGAGCGCGCCGACCTGCGGATCGCGGTGCGCGGCGCTATCTTCGAGATGTCGGAGGCCAAGCGCTGGCTGCTTGGCGGCTACAACCATGGCTTCATCGGCAACATCTCCCACGCCGTCGCCACGGAGATGGCATTCGCCTACCGCTTCAGCGCTGAGCGGCTGTACGAGCTCGGCTGGCTGAACCGCCTGGTGGACCCGGAAGACCTGATGACGGAGGCGCAGGCCATGGCGGCGCACCTCCTGACGCTGCCGCCGGCTTCTCGCGTCAACACGCTCGTGATGATGCGCGCCATGAGGCCGCGAGTGCCGGAGGAGCTGGAAGAGCTCGCCAGCCGGCTCCGGAACCACGGCGCCCAGGAGGACCTGATGGAATCGCGCCGCGCCTTCGCCGAGAAGCGGCCCCCGAAATTCAAGGGCTGGGACGACCCGGAAGACCGCTATCGCACGCCAACCCTCGAGTCGATCCGGAGCGAACGCCGCGACTGACAGCCTTGTGGGTCTGCCGGTAACCGAGAGCGCGGCGCAGCGGCGGATCGCCCTCCTCCTGGAATACGAGGGGACGCGGTACGCCGGCTCCCAGTTTCAGGCAAACGCCGCCACGATCCAGGGCGAACTCGAGGCCGCGATAGGCAAGGCGACGGGCGAGCGGGCGCGCGCTTCCTTTGCTGGCCGCACGGACTCAGGCGTGCACGCCCTGGGCCAGGTGGCCGCCTTTACCACCACCTCCCGCCTGGACCCCCAGACCATGCGAGATGCCCTCAACGCCTGGCTCCCGCGCGACATCGCAGTTCTCGCGGCGGCGGATGCAGACCTCTCGTTCGACCCCAGGCGCCAGGCCCTGCGGCGCACCTATCGTTACGTCATCGAGAATCGAGCCGTCCGGCCGGCCATCGGCAGGGATCTCTGCTGGTACGTCGCGAAGCCTCTGGACATCGAGGCCATGCAGGCTGCGGCACCCGCGCTGGTCGGCGAACACGACTTCGCTGCCTTTGGCGGCGCGCTCGAGGAACCGGGGGCGAGCACCGTCCGCCGGCTGGAGGCCTTCGAAGTCCGTCGCGAAGGCTCCAGGGTCACCATAGAGGTGACGGCGAACGCTTTCCTCCCCCACCAGGTACGGCGCATGACAGGGGCGCTCGTACAGGTCGGGCTGGGCAGGCTGACGCCAGAGGCGTACGGCGCGCTGCTCGTCGCGGCGCCGTCGAGTGCCGGCCCGGCCGCGCCGGCGAGGGGCCTCTACCTGGTGCGTGTCGAGTACGAGCGCGACCCGTTCGCGTGAGGTGGCCGGAGGAGGAGTTCCAGGGAGGGACACGACGCGGGCTGGCCAGGGAACGGGCTCCGGACGGCGGCACGAGCGCCGATAGTGGACGAAGCGCCTTGAAGGGCGCGCCGGGGCGCGCTATTATGTTCGAGGTATTGATGATGTAAGCGCCGCCGGGGGACGGCGGCGGTCCTGCGCCGGGAAGAGAGCGGGTTTGACCCCTCGGGGACCGGCTGCTAGGATGCTCTGGTACTACGGCCCCTTTACAGAGATAGACGCGTCCAGGCGCCCTTCGTTGACGGGCGCCGGTGCGCGTGCTACGATGGCCGTCGGCTCTGCGGCAGGGGACGCCTCTGGCGCTGGGCCGAAGCACCTTGACAGCTGAATAGCGGAAGGAAGTACGGGTGAGACCCGTTTCCTTGAAACGGAAATCCGGACTCCGTCGAAAGACGTGGTCTGACAAGGATCTTACGGAGAGTTTGATCCTGGCTCAGGATAAACGCTGGCGGCGTGCTTCAGGCATGCAAGTCGAACGGACGTCAGGGCTTCGGCCCTGGCGTTAGTGGCGGACGGGTGAGTAACACGTAAGTAACCTACCCGGAAGTGGGGGATAACCCGCCGAAAGGCGAGCTAATACCGCATGTGGTGTCATTCCGCAGGGAGTGCCACTAAAGGAGAAATCCGCTTCCGGAGGGGCTTGCGGCCGATTAGCTAGTTGGTGGGGTAATGGCCTACCAAGGCGACGATCGGTAGCTGGTCTGAGAGGACGGTCAGCCACACGGGGACTGAGACACGGCCCCGACTCCTACGGGAGGCAGCAGCTAGGAATCTTGGGAATGCGCGAAAGCGTGACCCAGCAACGCCGCGTGGGCGATGAAGGCCTTCGGGTTGTAAAGCCCTTTTGCGGGGGAAGATGATGACGGTACCCCGCGAATAAGCCACGGCTAACTACGTGCCAGCAGCCGCGGTAATACGTAGGTGGCAAGCGTTGTCCGGATTTACTGGGCGTAAAGCGCGTGCAGGCGGTCCGTTAAGTGCAGGGTGAAAGCTCCCGGCTCAACTGGGAGAGGTCCTTGCATACTGGCGGACTCGAGGGGGGTAGAGGAGAGTGGAATTCCCGGTGTAGTGGTGATATGCGTAGATATCGGGAGGAACACCAGTGGCGAAGGCGGCTCTCTGGGCCCTACCTGACGCTGAGACGCGAAAGCGTGGGGAGCGAACCGGATTAGATACCCGGGTAGTCCACGCCGTAAACGATGAACACTAGGTGTGGGGGGTATCGACCCCCTCCGTGCCGAAGCTAACGCAATAAGTGTTCCGCCTGGGGAGTACGGCCGCAAGGCTAAAACTCAAAGGAATTGACGGGGGCCCGCACAAGCAGCGGAGCGTGCGGTTTAATTCGTCGCAACGCGAAGAACCTTACCAGGGCTTGACATGCTAGTGGTACCGATCCGAAAGGTGAGGGACCCTTCGGGGAGCTAGCACAGGTGCTGCATGGCTGTCGTCAGCTCGTGCCGTGAGGTGTTGGGTTAAGTCCCGCAACGAGCGCAACCCCTGTTGCCAGTTGCATTCTCTGGCGAGACTGCCCCGTAAAGCGGGGAGGAAGGCGGGGATGACGTCAAGTCAGCACGGCCCTTACGTCCTGGGCCACTCGCACGCTACAATGGCCGGTACAATAGGTTGCCAAGGAGTGATCCGGAGCTAATCCAGAAAACCGGCCTCAGTTCAGATTGCAGGCTGAAACCCGCCTGCATGAAGGCGGAGTTGCTAGTAAACGCCGGTCAGCACACGGCGTTGAATACGTTCCCGGGCCTTGTACACACCGCCCGTCACGCTATGGGAGCCGCTAACACCTGAAGTCGCTGAGCTAACCGTAAGGAGGCAGGCGCCGAGGGTGGGAGGGGTAACTGGAGCGAAGTCGTAACAAGGTAGCCGTAGCGGAAGCTGCGGCTGGATCACCTCCTTTCTAGGGAGTGCTAACGAGCGCTAACCACCTCCACGGTGTT
>DATLYJ010000124.1 GCA_035574915.1 Dehalococcoidia bacterium
CGACGACTCGCTTTACTCTCGGACCGCCTCGATGTGCAGGACGACGCTGACGCGGTCGCCGACCACCACCGTGCCCGACTCCAGCACCGCGTTCCACTTCAGGCCGAACTCCTTGCGGCTGATTGCCGTCTCCGCCGTGAAGGCAACCACCTCGCCAGCCGTCCCGTGCGAACGGCCCTCGAACCGCGTGGCCAGCGTGACCTCGCGCGTTATGTCACGTACGGTCAGGTCCCCGGTCACCCGCCACTCGTCGTCGGAAACGCGCTCGACCCGTCTGCTGCGGAAGGTGATGTACGGGTGGCGCTCGGCGTTGAAGAAGTCGTCCGAGCGCAGGTGGGCGTCCCTGTCCCCGATCCCTGTATCGATGCTCGCCACGCCGATCCGCGCTTCCACGGTCGACGCCTCCGGCCGCTCTTCGTCGAGGTGGATCCGGCCGTCGAGTTCGTGGAACCGCCCCTTTACGGTGGAGACGACCAGGTGCTTCACGGCGAACTCCGCCACAGAGTGCGCCGGGTCGATCCGCCAGGTCCCAACTCTCGTCTCCAGTGCTGTCATCGTGCCCTCCTTCTGCGGCGTCCGCCGCTTATCTTCGATAAGCTACTCTACTGTGATTATCTAACCCTTGTCAAGCGGCTTACGATGCGTAAGAATAAATCCGTGACGAATTCTCACGAGGACAGCGAGGCCTTCTGCCCCTACTTCCAGCGGGCCATCGAGCTCGTCGGGTCGCGCTGGACGGGCGCGGTGATCCGCGCCCTCAACAGCGGGCTCTACCGCTTCAGCGACCTCACCGCTGCCGTCCCTGGCCTCAGCGACCGCATGCTCTCGGAGCGCCTGAAGGAGCTCGAAGCCGAGGGCATCGTGGAGCGCACCGTCATCCCGGAAACGCCGGTGCGCATCGAGTATCGCCTCACGGAGAAAGGACGCGCCCTGAGCCGCGTCCTCAAGGAAGTCTCGGACTGGGCCGAGACGTGGCTCGCGCCGACGTCGTCCCCGACCGCCTGAGCTGCGGTCAGGCCGTGCCGTTAGACTTTCGCCGGCGTACGTCCCCGAGCCGGCGGCGCAAAGACACTGGCAGCTCCGTGGGCGCACCGGCCCGGTAGCGACGCCGCGCCTGCTGTTGGGCGCCCTCGCGGTCCTGTTGCCGCCTGGCGCCGGCCTTCACGCCCAGCCCGCTAAGCTCGCGCCGCAGCCCGTCGATCTGGAGGCGGAGCATCCCGATCTCGGCGAAGAGGTCGGTCAGTACCTCCTCCGGATCGGCGATGTCATAGCCCTCCTCTGCCCCAGCGTCCTCCAGCGAAAACTCTCCGGCCTCCGGCCCTGTCCTTGCCTCCGAGGCCTCTGGCGCTGAAAGCGCCGCCGCCGTCGCGACGGCCTCCCGCGCGATGCTCGCCCGGTCCTCCGCGGCCGCGCCGGCGCCGCCGCCGCTGTAGGCGTACAGCCGGCGGGTAATGGTCGTGCCGTCGGCGTGCGCGTCCCGGCGCGATAGCAGGGCCGGCGCCGCGCTATAAGCTCCGGCCAGCGCCAGGACGCCGACAATCCCCAGCAACAGATAGATCACAAAGCCGTCCACCGTCCCGGTCCCCCTGATCGAGTGTGGACTGCTTATGGTAAGGCGGGTCTCGCCGCTCCGATATTGGGGTAAACCCTGATAGTCCCGGGCGCCGTGTCTTGCTCGCTAGCGGCCCTCGAACACAGGCGTCCTGCGCTCGAAGAAGGCCTTGCGGGCCTCCTGCGCGTCTTTGCTGGCGAAGGCCTTACGGATGTTCGCCAGCTCGTAGCGCAGCTGGCTCTCGAGGTCGATCCCGGTCGCCCGCCGGACGCCTCGCTTCGTCAGGCGCGTCGTGATTGGCGAGCGTTCGGCCAGGAAGGCGCAATACTCCTTGAGCCGCGCCGGGAAGCGGTCGTCGTCCACGACTTCGCCCACCATGCCCAGGTTCAGCGCCTCCTCCGCCCCGACGGTCCGGTTCTCGAGCAGGAAGCGCATGGCCTGCTCGTAGCCAATTGCCTGCGGCAGCGTCCATGTGAGGCCACCATCCGGTGACGCGCCTATGCGTGGGTAGCCGGCCATGAGCCGGGCGCTGCGCGCCATCAGCCGCACGTCGCACGCCATCGCCAGAGAGAGGCCCGCGCCCACCGCAACGCCGTTGATGCCGCCCACGACCGGCTTGTCGCACACCTCGCGCAACACCAGGCAGAAGCGCCCTACCCAGCCGAGGTCGTCGAGCTGCTGATCGAGCTCCGAAAGCGGCGACGCGCTCTCGCCCGCGCCGCTGAGGTCGAGCCCGGAGCAGAAGGAGTCGCCCGTCCCGGTGATCGCCACCACCCAGACGGAGTCGTCTCGCGCGGCCTCCTCGACCG
Organism: Dehalococcoidia bacterium; assembly: GCA_035574915.1. Classification (NCBI taxonomy): domain Bacteria; kingdom Bacillati; phylum Chloroflexota; class Dehalococcoidia; species Dehalococcoidia bacterium. Next base: position 2,362 of record DATLYJ010000124.1, read on the forward strand.
CCGTGACGACGCCCCACGCCAGTTCGTCAGAGAGGGCGTTCTTCACCTCCGGCCGGTTCAGCATGATCGTCCGTACGCGGCCCTCGTTTTCGACTCGCAGCACTCCGCTCATGGGCCCTCCTTCACTGGGCGCATCGTAACCCGGACAGGCCCGCCCTGGGCGAGGGGTCGCGGCGGGGTTTAGACGTGTATCCGGCGGCTCCGGGACGAAGGCGGCGAGACTATCTCCCGCAGCTTTTCGAGGAAGCGCCTGTTGGCCCGGTCCGGACTCTCGCCGTAGCTGTTCACGGAGTTCTCGATATCCGCGGTGCAGTCCGAACAGAGGACGATAACCTCCCCAAACGCGTGCCAGGAATAGCCTTCCTCGAAGTCGAAGTTGCAGCGCGCGCAGCGTGGTCGCGGTTGACGGCGGGCATCGACGCGAAACTCAGTCACCGCTAACTCCTCCGGCCTCCGGGGTCATTTTGCTGGAAATAATGCCACAACCGCGAGGAAGGTTTGAGGCCGTCTGTCACACGATTTCCCCGCCAGATCAGGGGCCCCAGTCCAGGGGGTACATCACCACGCCGGTGGCGAGCTTCGGGTAGAAGAAAGTCGACTTCTGCGGCATGCGCTCGCCTGCCAGAGCGCAGGCGACCACCTGCTCGACAGGCGTCGGGTTCAGCAGCAGCGCGGCGTCCCATCGTCCCGAGAGCACCTCGCGCGCGGCCTCCTGCGCTGCCTCCGTGAACTCGATCTCCTCCGGCGCAGAACGCGCACCGATCAGCGGCAGCAGGGCATGGTGCAGCACGTTCACGTCCAGGCGCCGCCAGGCCTCGGCGTGGCCCTGTGGTATACGCCTGTCCACTGCTTCTCGGTCCGCCACGCGGATCAGATGCAGGCCGCCCGGGGTCAAGCCTATCGCCCCCAGCGCCGTGCCTCGGGCAGCCTCTTCCGCCATGGCCTCCACGAGGGCCTCGAGGTCGCGCTCCGAGCGCGCGTCGCCGGCGTGGCGCGCTTCGAACACCGGCGCCGGGCGCCCCACAACCTCCGGCCCCGGCGCGCTTTCGAGTCTGACAAGCCGGTGCGTCGGCAAAATGACCAGCCCGGGGTCGTCCATGTCTACCAGCGCCGCGAGGACGAAGTTTTCTGGCTCCTCGCCCGTCCATGACGCCGCCGCTTCCCGGCGTTCATTCCGGTACGCCAGCGCAGTCTCGTAGCGATGGTGGCCGTCGGCGACGTAGAGCTTCTCGCGCTCGAGGTGGCGGTGCACGTAAGCTGCAGCTTCCGGTATCAGCGGTCGCAGGACATGACGCTCCCCTGGGAGCACCGCGTCCAGGATCACAGGCCCGCAGTCCGCGTCGCTGATCAGCGGCTGCGAAGTCGGGCTGCGATACATCGCCAGGATCGGGCTGGTCTGAACCCTTGTCGCGCGCAACAGCTCCAGGCGGTCGGCCTTCGCGGCCGCGCGCGTGTGCTCGTGCGGGAGCACGATCCCCTTCTCCCACTCCTCCAGCCGGAGGCGGCCGAAGATCGCCCTGCGGTTGAAGCGCTCGCCGTGCAGAGTGAACTCCTGGTCGTAAACGTAGAGGCGAGGCTGCGTGTCGAACACCAGCGCTCGCTTCTTCAGCCACGCCTCGATCTGGGCGCGCGCGCGCAGATAGCGGTTATTCGCGGCAGAGTCTTCCGGGCTGGCCGGCCCGTAGTCGACGTTGGCGATGTTGAAGGGGCTGCGCGCGTACAGCTCCGCCGCCCTCTCCGGCGACACGACGTCATAGGGAGGGGCCACCAGCGTAGAGGCGTCGCCAGCCACCTCCGTGTTGTAGCGCAGGGCCGGAAACGGGCGGAAGTCGGCCACGTGGCCATCATAGGCGGCGGGCATGGCGGCGCAAAGGCGCACTGCGGCTCGCGTTGACCCTTCGCCGTCCGGAACCTAGATTGATGGCCAGTGGAGCGGTTTTGCGTTTTCTGCGAGATCATCGCCGGCAGGGAGCCCGCCGACGTCCTCTATCGGGACGAAGAGGTCATCGTCTTCCGCAACCGCCTGCGCTGGGTGCCCGTGATGCTCCTATCTGTCCCCACGCGCCATCTCACCCAGGCGGAATTGTGGAAGGACCTCGGCCGCGTCGGCGAGCTAGCGGTCCAGATGGGGGAGAAGCACTGCCCCGGCGGATTCCGCCTGCTCTCGAACTTTGGCCGCGACGCGATGCAGAGCCAGGATCACGCCCACGTCCACGTCATCGGCGGCACCTTCCTCGGCGAGTACGCCTGAACCGGCGACTCCGGCCGCAGACCCGGCGGCCAAGCGCCCGCGATGCGACTCGGCCCTGACCGGCCCTGGCTGACGGCCTGTGGTGATTCGAAGCCCGCGCGCTCGCTCTCGAGGCCTACAGCACCGGCAGCCCCGAGGCCTCCAGCACCCTGCGCTGCGCCGCGAAGGACTCTTCGATCCCCTTCTCGGCCAGCGTCAGCAGGCGGTCCATCGACTCCTTGTCGAAGGTGCCGTGCTCAGCCGTCCCCTGCACCTCGACGTAGCGCCGCTCCCCGGTCATGACGACGTTGAAGTCTACCTCCGCTTTCGAGTCCTCCTCGTAGCAGAGGTCCAGGAGCGCCCGGCCGTCGACGATGCCCACGCTCGTCGCCGCCACCGGGCAGCGCAGGGGCAGCGAGGCATAGGTGCCCTCTTCGACCAGGCGTTGCATCGCCTGCACCAGCGCGACGTAGGCGCCCGTGATCGACGCGGTCCGCGTGCCGCCGTCGGCCTGAATGACGTCACAGTCGATGGTGAATGTCCGCTCGCCCAGGAGGTCCAGGTTGGCCACGGCCCGAAGCGAGCGGCCGATCAGGCGCTGAATCTCGTGCGTCCGCCCGCCGATCCGGCCCTGCACGGCCTCCCGCTGGGAGCGGGTGTGCGTCGAGCGCGGCAGCATCGAGTACTCGGCCGTTATCCAGCCGCTCGTCGTGCCCCGCAAGAACGCCGGCTGACGGTCCTCGATGCTCACGGCGCAGAGGACGATTGTCTTTCCGACAGTAATCAGCGCCGAGCCCTCCGCGTGTTCCAGAAAGCCGACACGGATATCCAGGGGCCGGAGCATGTCTGGGCGGCGGCCGTCGATGCGCAGCAAAGAGCCTCGCTTTCGCGCGGATTATAACAACCGCACTCGGGGGAGACTAATTGACGGTCAGGCCGCGGCCGGCGGCTGCTCCGCGAGCTGACCCCCGAGCACGCCCTCAGGCCGCCCGGCCTCCAGCTGCCGCCGCATCGACCGCACGTCCTCGGTCAGCGCCGCCACCTCCGCCCGCAGCGCGAAGAGCTCTGAGAACAGCTCATCCGCCAGCGCTGGCGGCGCAGGGTCCGGGGGCCGATGGGATGTCCCGCCCGGCGTCAAATCCGCCCTGGGCGCCAGGCGGCGCCTGTCAATGCGGATTACCGCCGGCTCCGCGCGCCCGCGGCGGAGCGCCTGCAGCGCCGAGGTCGCGGCGACCGCCAGCACGCCGGCGCCGCCAATCGCCACCATAGCCAGCCCGATCTCCTGCATCATCGTCGTGCTGAAATCATCGGCCCGCCGCGCCCGTGGTTTAGCAGCGCCGTCGTTCCTCCCGCGTGGCGCCGGCTACTTCAGTCAGGCACGTGCTCCGCCGCTCCGGTTCGTCCCAGCAGTGGCCTACGTATTACCATGGATCGGTGCCCATCCCCTCACCGGAGCCCGAAGACTAGTGGCCGGCGTCGCGGTAGACAAGGAGCGGACCGAGCAGCGGCCTGGCCTGCTCGCCTATCCCGGCTCCAACTGGGTGCGCAGCACCTTCGAGTCCCTCGGCATCCGCGCCTATCGCGTGCTCTGGATCGGCACCGTCTTCTCCTTCATCGGCTTCATGATGTCCATGACGGCCCAGAACCTGGTCGCATTCGACCTCACCGGCAACAACCGGGCCGTCGGTCTTGTCGCCTTCGGCCAGGGTGTGGCCATGCTCGCCCTCACGCCCTTCGGGGGCGCCATCGCGGACCGCGTCTCGAAGCGCTTCCTGCTCCTCGTTTGCCAGGGCACCATCGGCCTGGTCATGGTCGGCACGGGCGCGCTCATCGCCGGCGACGCGATTACTGTCTTCTGGCTGGCCGCTGGCTCCTTCGTCATCGGCGTCATGTTCTCCTTTCTCGGGCCCACGCGCACCGCCTACATAGGCGAGATCGTGGACGAGGAGCGGCGCGGCAACGCCCTCGCTCTAACCCAGGTCGGCATGAACGCCACCCGCGTCTTCGGCCCCTTCGTCGCCGGCGGCCTCATGGCCTGGGGCGCTGTCGGCTCGGCCGGCACCTATTTCATCATGGGCGGCCTCTTTGCCCTGGTGGTGGTGACGCTGGCACAGTTGCCACCCAGCCGCGGCACCCGTCGCCACTCCAGCATGCTGCGCGACATCCGCCTTGGCATGGCCCACGTGCGCGAGAACCCGCGTCTCCTCCAGGTCGTCGTTGGCTTCATCGCCGTCACGGTGGTCGGCTTTCCGTACATGGTCGTGATGCCTGGCTTCACGCAGGACGTCCTCGGCACCGGCAAAGCCGGTTTCGGCATCATGGTCGGCGTCTCCGCCATTGGCGGCCTGGCCGCCAGCCTGGTCGTCGCCGGCCTGGCCGACTCCTCGAAGGCGCCCGCCCTGCAGCTATTGGCGAGCCTGCTCCTTGGAATCTCCCTGATCCTCACCGGCCTCGCGCCGAACTTCGCGCTCGCCCTGCTGACCATGGTGCTGGCCGGCGCCGGCGGCAGCGCCTTCCAGACGCTGAACAACGCCGTCGCCCTCAAGGAGGCGCACGCAGACTACTTCGGGCGGGTAATGTCGCTGATGATGATGGCCTGGAGCTTCAACGGCCTCATCGGCTTGCCCATCGGCTACCTGGCCGACGAGGCCGGTGAGCGCACCGTCCTCCTGGCGATGGGCGCCGGCGTCTGCGCCATCGTCGCCCTGCTGGCCCTCTGGCGTTTGCGGCTGCCCCAGTCCGCTGCGGACGTGGCCGCGAAGGTCGAGCGCGCCTAGTCCTCAGCGCCCGCCGGCTCAAGCGGTATCACGGCCGGCCGCGGCAGACCGTCCCGAAGCACGGTGACCTCCGTCCCGTAGGCCGAGCGGATCACCTCCGTGGTGAGGACGTTGTCCGGCTCTCCCTCGGCCAGCACGCGGCCCTCGCGCATCAGGACAATGCGGTCGCAGTAGAGCGAAGCCAGTGTCAGGTCGTGGATCGCCGCGAGCACTGCCAGGCCCGACGCCGCCAGCCGCCGCACCAGCGACGCCACCGCCACCTGGTGCCCGATGTCAAGGTTCGCCGTCGGCTCGTCAAGGAGGAGGATTGGCGCCTCCTGAGCGAGCGCCCGTGCCATGACGACAGCCTGCCTCTCGCCGCCAGAGAGCTCGTCGACGCGCCGCTCTGCCAGGTGGCCCGCCCGCGCGCGCTCGAGTGCCGCCTTCGCCCGCCGGTAGTCCTCCGGCCCCTCCTGCTCGAAGAAGCCCAGGTGCGGCGTCCTCCCCATGAGCACCACGTCCAGGACCGTGTATCCCAGGGGCAGCACCGGGTTCTGCGGCACGACCGACACCAGGCGCGCCAGCTCCCGCTGGCCAAGGTCCCGGACCGAGACCTCACCGGCGAGCACGTCACCCCTTTGCCAGGGGACAACGCGCGTGATGGCGCGCACCAGGGTTGTCTTGCCACAGCCGTTCGGGCCAACCACGGCAACGACCTCCCCAGCGCGCGCTTCCAGGCTCACTCCGCGCAACACCGGGCGGCCATCGTAGGACACGTGCAGGTCTCGTACTGAAAGCATCAGAAGAAGGCCTTCTTTTGCCGGCGCAGCAGGTAAAGGAAAAACGGCGCTCCAAAGACGGCCGTAATCACGCCCACCGGCACCTCGCCCGGCCTCACCAGCGTCCGCGCGCCGATGTCTGCCAGGATCATGAAGCAGGCCCCCGCCACGGCCACCAGGGGCAACAGGCGGCGGTAGTCAGGCCCCGCTATCATGCGCACCGCGTGCGGCGCAACCAGCCCTACGAAGCCCACGATGCCAGCGACCGCCACCGCCGCTGCTGCCGCCAGCGATGCTGCCAGCAGCAGCAGCGCGCGCGTGCGCTCGACGTTCACGCCCAGCTGTCTGGCCTGGTGCTCGTCCAGTTGCAGGACGTTGAGCACGCGGCCATGGAGGTAGATGAAGGCCGCCGCGGGCAGCGCGTACGGCAGGATGTACCACATCCGGTACCAGCCGGCGTTGTTGAACCCGCCCAGCAGCCAGTTCAGGATCGTCAGGCTGCTTTCCCGGTTCACGAGCATGAGATAGGAGATCAGTGAAACGGCGATCGACGACAGCGCGACTCCGGCCAGGATCAACGTCGTTGTCGGCGTGTGGCCGGCGATGCGGGCCAGGGCATAGGCCAGCACGACAGCGGCAAGCGCCCCGGCGAACGCAGCCAGCGTGATCACGCTCACGCGTCCGTAGTCCAGCGGCACCTCCAGGACGATGACCACCGTCGCCGCGAGCCCAGCGCCGGACGCGACGCCCAGCAGGTAGGGGTCCGCCAGCGGGTTCCGGAAGACCCCCTGGTAAGCGGCGCCACTGACGCCAAGCGACGCGCCCACCAGGCCGGCAAGCAGCACTCGCGGCAGGCGGATGTCCCAGACAATGACGTCCGTCGCCGCGTCCACGCCGGAATCGAACCCCAGGACGTGAGCCCCGATCACCGCCGCCACGTCCCCGGGCGCGATCCCCGCCGGCCCGATCGCCGCGCCGAGCACGACGCAGCCCGCGAGCGCTAGCAGCGCTGCCGGCAGCACCCATCGCGAGCGGCCCTGGGCCTGTCGAAGCACCCGCCGCGGCAGGCTGATAGCCGCAGCCGCCGCCGTCCTGGTCCCTGCCGCAGTCCGCTCCGACATACAAACATCCCGGCCCAGGTCGGCCGGGATGGGTCGCTCGCGCGACGGCGTCCGCGGCCCTCCTCGGGGCCCATCGACGTCGTCAGGGGCTGGCGGCCTGGCTCTCCTCCGCGGTTGCGAAGGACTACAGTTGCGGGACAGCGCCGGACTTGGACCGGCTTCGCATTTACTCCTCCGGACGGGCCGGAGGACACCCCTGACAGCGCTCTTCTCTTTTGACGCCCGCTCCCGCGGACACTCGAAGTCTAGGTTTCGCCCCCCGGCGCGTCAAACCAGGCTGCTACCACCTGCCGGACACGCCGCGGGCAATGCGCTGCGCATCCACGAACCAGCCGATCACCGTGCTCACGACGCTGATGATGATCGCGCCCAGGATGGCGTCGAACACGCCCTCGACGTCGAAGCGGATGTCGTCATCGATGTTCGCGATCCAGTCCGCGAGGCCCAGGAGCATGGCGTTGAGGACGATGAGGAAGAGCCCCAGAGTGAGGATCGTCGCCGGGATCGAGAGCCAGAAGAGGACCGGGCGCACGTAAAGGTTCAGCAGGCCCAGGATGAGGGCGACGATTAACGTGCTCCCCCAGCCCTCCAGCCGGATGCCGGGCAGGACCTCAGCCGCCACCCAGACCGCGGCCGCCAGGATCAGCCACCGCACGGCAAGGACTACCAGTCGCTCCTGGCTCACGCCCGAAGATTACCATCCCGGCGGTCATGCCGATTGCGCCGCCGGAGTGGACCTCCGGCGGTGGCCTCTCCTGCCCGCACGAGGCTCCATGCGCCGGGAGATCCCGGCTCGGCCCTCAGACACAAGACCCGGCTCGTAATGCTCAAGAGGAGTCACACCGCCAATTCCTGGCTGCGGTGACACGGGGCTGCGGGGAATCGCCCGGCCTCAGCCGCTACACGTGAGCCAGGAACTCGCGCACCACGCGGTTGAAGTGCTCCGGCTCCTCCATGTTCGAGAGGTGGGCGGCACCAGGGATGATCTCCAGCTTCGCGCCGGGGATGCGCTCCGCCATCAACTGCGAGTCCGCTGGCGGGGTCAGGCCGTCCGCCTCGCCGACGATCACCAGCGTCGGCACGCTGATCGAGGCAAGCATTGGCACCGAATCGGGGCGCTCGGCCATCGCCATGAGGTCGCCAGCCATGCCCTGCACCGGCGTGCTCTCCATGATTGCTCGCACCCTGGCAACGAGCTCCGGCCGCTCATCCATCGATTTCTGGCTCAGAAGCCGCCCGATCATCGCCTCAGCGATAGCTCCGGGGCCCCGCTGCTGCGCCGTGAGCGCGCTCTGGAACCGCGCTGCTTTACCCTCAGGCGCGTCCGGCTGGGCGCGCGTGTCAGCCAGGATCAGCCCCCGCACCCGCTCCGGGTACTTCCGCAGGAAGGCGAAGGCGACATAGCCTCCCATCGAGAACCCGCCGATCACCGCCTTGTCGATGCCCAGGTGGTCCATCAGCCCGCGGACGTCATCGGCGTACGTGTCGACCGTCGTCAGCCAGAACGGCGCCTGTGACTCCCCGTGCCCCCGCAGGTCGATCGCGATCACTCGCGCCGCATCGGAAAGGCCCTCTACCTGAGGGTCCCACATCCTCCGGTTCAGCGGGTAGCCGTGGATCAGGACCAGCGGCGTACCCGACCCCTGGTCCGTGTACGCGATCTCGATACCGTTGATCGTTGCGGTCGGCAAGGGCAGTCTCCCTCCTGTTTTCGGCGACTCGAAGCGCTGACGGCTCCTCAGCCGTACTGCGCGAATACTAGCATGGGCCTCCGCGCAGACCACGTCCCCTACTGCCAGGGCCCAATCCTCCTGCCCGGCCTCCCGCCCGCGCGAGGCGACGGGAGCAAGAGGTCTTGACAGCCCGCGGCGTCAGACCTGACGCTACGGCCACGCCCAACCGTAGCAGAGAGGTCTCCCAGTGCACGTGATCCGCGGTTCCTCCGTGCAACTCCAGCGCGCTCGCCGCGAGATCTTCACCGGCGAGGTCGAAACCCACACCTACGTCGACGAGACGCTCGGCGAGCACCTGCGCCTGTCACTCGTGCGCTTCAAGGCCGGGGCCCGCACGAAGTGGCACCGCCACGCCTTCGAGCAGGCCCTCCTCATCACCGAAGGGCGCGGTGTCGTCGCCACAGACGCGGCCGAGCACGTCGTCGAAGCGGGCGATGTCGTCGTAGTGCCCGCGGGCGAGCGCCACTGGCACGGCGGCACGGAGTCGACCGCGATGGCCCACATCTCGATCACGACCCCGGGAGAGACCACCGTCCTCGAGCCCGTCGACCGCATTCGCAGCGCAGGATGACCGAGGAGCGCCGGACGGTCGAAGTGCCCGGCCGCGGCGCCGTTTCCGCCGTCCTCTCCGCCTCGACCGGGGGCGCCTGGCTCTTCGTCTACGCCCACGGCGCGGGCGCTAACCTCGACGACCCCTTTGCCCTGCACGCGGCCGGAGTGCTGCCGCCCCGAGGCATCGGCGTGCTGCGCTTCCAGTTCCTCTACCGGGAGCGTGGCCGCTCGGCCCCCGACCCTAACGGCGTGCTTGAGGACACCTGGCGGGCGGTGCTCGCCGCGGCCCGCCAACTCGCGGCGCCTCGCGGCCTGCGCGTCGTCGCCGGGGGTAGGTCCATGGGCGGCCGTATAGCCTCGCAGGTCGTCGCCGCCGGCGAGGCCGTCGACGCCCTGGCGCTCTTCGCCTACCCCCTGCACCCGCCGGGGCGTCCGCAGCAGCGGCGCGTCGAGCATCTGGCGCTCGTGCAGGTGCCTACGCTGTTCTGCTCCGGCACACGCGACGACTTCGCCACGCCGGACGAGCTCCGCGACGCCGTTTCACTGGTGGCTGGAAGCAGCCTCCACCTGCTCGACTCCGCCGACCACGGCTTCAGTCCGCTGAAGTCCACGGGCCGTAGCAGGCGGGACGTCTGGGACGAGGCCTGCGACGCGCTTGCCGCCTTCCTCTCTGGTCTCGAGGCCTAGGCTTGCGCCTCGAAGTGCCTCTCCAGCACCGGGCCTAGCTCGCGCTTGCGCTCCTCCGGCACCATCGACAATGGCGTGACGATCGCGTCGCGCAGGGCCCGGGCACAGGCGCAGCGATCCCGCGGCGGCGGCCGGGCAGCGACATCCGCGACGATACGCCGCGCCGAGGCGACGTTCTTCTGCAGGTTCGAAAGGATCAACTCCACGGAGACGCGCTCCTCCGAAGCGTGCCACGTGTCGTAGTCCGTCACGCAAGCCAGCGTCGCGTAGCACATGCTCGCCTCGCGGGCCAGCTTCGCCTCCGGCGATGCCGTCATGCCGATGATCGACGCCCCGAGCGCGCGATAAGACTCCGATTCCGCCTGCGTCGAGAACCCCGGGCCCTCCACCACCACCAGCGTGCCGCCCCTGTGCACCCGCGCCCCCTCGCGCTCGGCCGCGGCAGCCAGCGCCTGGCTCAGCGCCGGACAGAACGGCGTATCGAAGGCGATGTGCGCGACGATGCCCCGGCCGAAAAACGACGGGTCCCGCCGGTACGTGCGGTCGATGAGCTGGTCCGGCACCACCATGTCCAGCGGCGCGATCCCCTCTTGCAGGCTTCCCACCGCGGAGACCGACAGCACCTGCCGCACGCCCAGCGAGGCCAGCGCCCAGATGTTCGCCTGCGACGGCAGCTCGCTCGGCGCTATCCGGTGCCCCGCGCCGTGCCGCGCCAGAAATGCCACCTCTGTCTCCCCGACCCGCCCGACCACGATCGCGTCCGAAGGCCGACCGTACGGCGTGTCCATCTCGACTTTCCTGGCGCCAGACACTCCCGCGATCTCGTAGAAGCCGGAGCCGCCAATGATGGCCACGGTCGCCCGCGCACTACTCATAGCGGATCAGCGTCTCCACCGGGTAGTCCAGGCGCTCCCGGCCCCGCAGACCTGCGAGCTCGATCAGGAACACGCAGCCGGCCACGCGTCCGCCGATGAACTCGACCAGCTTCGCGGCGCCCGCCGCCGTCCCACCAGTCGCAATGAGGTCGTCGATGATCACGGCCGTCTGCCCTGGCCTCAGGGCGTCAGCGTGGATGTCGAGTTGGTTCTCCCCGTACTCGAGCGCGTACTCGACCGTCATGCGCTGCGCCGGGAGTTTGCCCGGCTTTCGCACCGGCACGAAAGGCAGGCCCAGCCGCGTCGCCACGGGTGTGCCAAACAGGAACCCGCGCGACTCTATGCCCACGACCGCCTGCGGCCGCATGGCATCCGCAACCTCGCAGTACCAGTCCACCGCCTGCCGCAGCGCCTCGGCGCTCCCGAGGAGGGGCGTGATGTCGCGGAAGAGGACTCCCGGCTGCGGAAAGTCAGGCACGTCCCGGATGAACGACCGCAGGTCTAGCTTCGGCGGCACTTCGCCCGATTGAACTCCATGCCGTCCCGGCAGGTCAAACGCCATCGGCACGCGCTATCGCTATCACGGCTTTCGGACGATTAGCCCCAGGCTCGCGGTGAACCCGTGCAGGAACGTCCTCTGCCCGATCGGCCCGATTTCTCCGTTGCAGAAGAAGCCGGCCACCGGCACGTCGCCAAGCATGTCGGCGACGGCGAGCGCGTCGTGGTCGGGCGCGCCGAAGAGTCCGGCGCCGCGCCCGTTGCAGGAGCACAGCAACCCTCCTACGGCCGTCCCCTCGCCCGCCTCGCTCTTGAAGCGCTGCAGCAGCTCCCGCAGGTCCTCGTCCGCGGCGGCCGCGTCGCGCATCTGGAACTGCAGCGTCTGGCCGGTGCGCGGGTAGGCGTTGATCGCCAGCAGCCCGCGCTCACGGTCCGCCCCGACGAGGTTGCGGATCAGGAAGTCGCCGCGCCGGAATTCGTCCTTGTACTCGTCAACCGCCAGGCCGACGAGCAGGTTCTGCTGCGCCCGCAGCTGCTGGCCCGGCTCGAGGCCCATCAACGTCTCGACGAGCACCTGGTACGCCGGGCGCATGCCTATCGTTTCGATGATGTTCTCCGTCGCGCCCGTGATCGTCCACGGCTCGCCGATTGGCGCTGCACCCTGCGACACGACCGTCCGCAGGGTGTAGTCGCCGCGCAGCACCACGGCAACGGCCCCTTCCAGGTACGCCTCGCCGTCCAGGAACACGGCCGCGCGCGCCGTCCTCGAGTCCCCCGAGGCAATGCCTCCGAGGATAGGCAGGCCCGGGAAGAAGCCTGACATGGCGATGAGGAACGGCTCGCAGTCGAAGTACGGCTCGGCGAAGACGATGATGCCGTTCATGTCCTCGGCGCCGGTCTCCAGCGCCTCCTCCCAACTCTCCCGCGACGCCCGGCGCTGGACGTCCCCGTTCGTGATGCGCACCGCGCTCAGGCTAGCGCCCGGCAGCTGGAAGCAGGCCAGAGACAACGCGGGCTGGTCCTCGACCTCACGCCGTGGACCAATGATCCCTTGCCCCGAACAGCCGATGACAGTGCCGCCCAGCCGCGCCTTTGCCTCGCGGGCCAGGTCCGGGAACTCCTCGGCGTAGTCCCAGGCCGCAAACAGGAGCGTCAGGTCCGGCGCGACCGGCGACACGGCGGCCACCGCCTGGTCCAGCGCCTCGCGCCACCCGGCCGCCACCGCGATCGCCGCCTTCGCCCGCGCCGTTACGTCAGTCTCCGCCACGCGACAATAGTAATCCCAGCCCTCCGCGATTTGAACCGGCGCGAGGCGCACAGCGAGGAGGCTCCTTTGCCTCTTTCCGTGCCACTTTCCTTACGCGCTACGGGCTATGCGGCACCACCGGCAGCTCCACGTATGACGCCCGCTCGCGCTCGAAGTGCACCGTGTTGCGCGCCACCACCTTCGCCGCACCCCGCTCGCCGTAGGACGGGAACCCCGTGTTTGGGTTTGCGTCAAAGCGGGGGAAGTTGCTGCTGGACACGTCCAGCCGGATGCGATGGCCCTCCCGGAAGACATGGCTCGTCGACCACAGGTCGACCACCACCTCGTACGGCCTTCCCGGCTCGACCGGCGACCGC